>DXSO01000127.1:4411-5327 GCA_019410445.1 Sutterella sp. | reverse complement strand
GCAAAAAGCCTCAAGACAGCGCATTCGAAAATATAAAAATTTCAGCAAGCACAAAGCTCCGGCTTATGCATTGCAAGCATAAGCGGGGATCCTGGTACGTGTCCGATGCGCTAAAAAAATCAGATTTCGTGATCATACAGGATCCCCAAAAAGCCTGCGCAACATAAATAGCGAAGCCGAGCGCTTCATTGCATCGGATCACTCGGATTCAACCGGTTTTCTCTGTAAAAGTTTCCGATGAAAAATCCTTCATCTTTTGAGCTAAGCTTGGACTCGCTTCCATTTGATTTCTTTTATCTCCTCTTACCCCGTTTTCCGTATGGATCGCAAGCAAGAACCTGAACAATTGTCGTTTTTCTTTTTTGAGAAAGCGCCGCAACCGATCAAGGGCACGATCTATCTTGACACTAGCAAGAAAGGTCGCACGCGCTTTAAAACCAGACACCACAACGAATTTCGTGCCGAAGTTGTCTACAACGGCATCAAATATCGCAAACGATCGTCCGATCGCAATGACTGCGAATTATTTTTACGAGATCTTGCTGAGAAATACGAAAAGGGGCTGCTTTAATCTGTATTCCCGGTCAACGTCCGCTCGCAATATGGTCTGCGGCAGAAAAGAGAAAAAGACATGTAAAAAAACAGGGCAACGATGCAGTCGTTGCCCTGTTTAGTTTGGATTTCAAGCTCCGAATTAGCTTGACGCTTTACGCTTAGGAAGCAGACTCATCGCGTTCAGCACGAGAAGCACGACGACGTTCGAATTCCTTAAGCCAACGCTTACGCAGACGGATGCTCTTGGGAGTAATTTCCACGAGTTCATCGTCATTGATGAATTCGACGGCGCTTTCAAGGGTCAGACGAACCGGCGGCACGAGACGAATGGCTTCATCCGTACCGGAAGCACGAATGTTGG
>DXSO01000127.1:0-4401 GCA_019410445.1 Sutterella sp. | reverse complement strand
GGAGATGTGTATAAGAGACAGAATGTTGGTGAGCTGTTTGCACTTGATCGGGTTGACCACAATGTCGTTTTCACGAGAGTGTTCACCGATGATCATGCCTTCGTAAAGAGCATCACCAGGGCTTACGAACAAACGGCCGCGTTCCTGGATCTTCCACAAAGCGTAGGCAACGGCTGCACCGTCATCCTGACTGATGATCGCACCGGAACGGCGTTCACCGACATCACCCTGCTTGATGGGGCCGTAGTCATCGAAAACGTGACTCATGATGCCGGTACCACGACACATCGTCATGAAGAGCGATTGGAAGCCAATCAGACCGCGTGCAGGAATACGGTACTCGAGTCGAACACGACCCTTCCCATCAGGCTGCATATCCTGCAGATCACCCTTGCGGCGACCAAGTTCTTCCATCACAGCGCCTTGGTGTTCCTCTTCAACGTCAACCGTCAGCATTTCATACGGTTCAAGCTTCACGCCGTCGACTTCCTTGAAGAGCACACGGGGACGACCCACTGCAAGCTCATAGCCTTCGCGACGCATGTTTTCAAGCAAAATCGTCAAATGCAGTTCACCACGGCCGCAAACTTCCCAGCACGTTTCATCAGTGGTCGGACGAACACGCATGGCCACGTTGCTCTTGAGCTCTCGTTCAAGACGTTCGCGAATCTGACGACTCGTCACGAATTTACCTTCGCGGCCGGCCAAGGGCGACGTATTGACCATGAAGTTCATGGTCAGAGTGGGCTCATCGACCGTCAGCATCGGCAAAGCTTCGGGCTGGGCAGGATCGGTAATCGTGGTGCCGATGTTGAGTTCTTCAATACCGTTCACCAACACGATGTCGCCGGCCTGAGCACTTTCAACAATCTTCTTGTCCAAACCCTCGAACTGCATGATCTGATTGATCTTAGCGGGCTTGGGCGTGTCGTCAGGACCATTCATAATCATGACGCTCTGACCAGATTTCAAAGTGCCGCGATGAACTCGGCCGATACCGATCTTGCCGACATAGCTCGAGTAATCCAAAGAGCAGATCTGCAGCTGAAGCGGTGCCTCGGAGTTATCTTCACGAACCGGCACGTACTTGATGACTGCATCAAAAATGGCACGCATATTGCCAATCTTCTGCAGCTCTTCCACGTTATCGGTGAGACCGGCATAGCCGTTTAATGCCGAAGCGTAGATTACGGGGAAATCAAGCTGATCTTCCGTGGCGCCAAGCTTATCGAACAAGTCAAACGTGGCATTGATCACCCAGTCGGGACGAGCGCCCGGACGGTCAATCTTGTTGATTACAACGATGGGCTTGAGACCAGCGGCCAGAGCTTTACGAGTCACGAAACGCGTCTGAGGCATCGGACCTTCAACGGCATCGACAAGCAGAAGAACGCCGTCGACCATGGACAAAACGCGTTCGACTTCGCCACCGAAGTCAGCATGCCCCGGGGTGTCGATGATGTTGATGTGAATTCCTTCGTATTCAACGGCACAGTTTTTTGCCAAAATCGTAATGCCACGTTCTTTTTCGAGTGCGTTGCTATCCATAACGCGCTCGTCAACCTGTTGGTTGCTGCGGAAAGTACCTGCGCACTGCAGAAGCTTGTCCACCATCGTCGTCTTGCCGTGGTCAACGTGTGCGATGATGGCAATGTTGCGAATTGCTCTAGTCATTTTTTACTCATCCCCGTGTTTTTCGAGGTTTTCTGTTACTTCAAATCGAATCAAACGATGAGGATGCAAAGTCCCTTTCGCATCAATCTTCACCGTTCCTAAAAGTTCTCCTGCCGAACCATACGCGCGCAAAAGCTCTCCATGGCGCGCATCTTTGATCGGCAGTCTTTGTCCGTTTCTCAAACGAGCAGTCTGCATTTCATCAAGATGAATGCTGCCCAGACTGCGAAGCAGGAAATCCGCTCCCTTTAGAAAAGCCCGTCGTTGCTCGACCGTCTTTTCTTTGTCATCGATGACTGAGAAAGCTACGGCATCGGCGATGCTTAAATCGCCAACTTCAGTACGCCTCAGACTCTCTAAATGGGCGAAGCATTTAAGTTTACGACCAATATCATCGGCGAGCACACGAATATAAGTTCCTTTGCTCACGCGAACGTCAATTCTGGCCGTTTCACCATCAAAATCAATCAGTTCTAGATGATGAACCGTGACTTTTCTGGGTTCACGCTCAACTTCAATCCCGCGACGGGCAAGATCATACAGATTTTTGCCATCTCGTTTAATTGCCGAATACATAGGCGGCATCTGCTCAATGTCACCGCGGAATTCAGGCAAAACCGCTTCCAATGCCTCTCGACTCGGCCGCATCTCGCTGCTTTCGATCACGGTACCGGTCTTGTCCATCGTATCCGTGCGTGATCCAAATCGCAGCACTGCCTCGTATCGCTTGTCCGCATGCAGAAGATCGGCTGAATATTTTGTTGCATTACCGAAAGCCAACGGCAGCAGACCTGTGGCAAAAGGATCCAATGTCCCCGTATGACCTGCCTTTTGTGCATTGATCAATCGGCGAGAGAGCTGCAAAACCCAATTCGAACTGATCCCCTCAGGCTTATCGAGCAGCAGTACCCCGTCGACCGCCTCGCCCTTCTTGCCCATTATTGTTCGTCCTTGCTGTCAGCGGCTTGCTCATTTGCACGCGTTTCACGCATCGCCTCATTAATGACGCGATCCATTTCGAAGCCTCGCTCAACACTTGTATCGTGCACGAAATGCAGAGTCGGCACAGTGTGAATGCGAAGCTTCTTAAAGATCTTATTGCGTAGCATGCCGGCAGCAGCGGTCAAGCCCTGAGTGCACTGCTCAGGGTCAGACCCGATAACCGTAAAAAATACGCGGGCATGCGCATAGTCGGGCGTGATTTCGCAGCCGGTGATCGTCACCAATCCCACTCGGGGATCACGAACCTCCAACGGAATGATCTCCGCGAGGTCTCGGGCGATCTGCTCGGCGACTCGCTGTCCGCGGCCGGGCTTGGCTTTCTGCATAAAAATTCGTCCTTTTTCAATCCTACAAACGCCGCCGGCATTGCTGCCGGAGGCGTCTGTTTGCTATCTTTTTTCAATGGTCAAGGCGGCTTTCGCCGCCCCGCGCTCTACTCATTACAGAGTGCGAGCAACTTCCGTGACTTCAAAGATTTCGAGCTGATCATCAACCTTGATGTCATCGTAACCCTTCAGGCTCAGACCGCATTCGCTGCCGGCCTGGACTTCACGAACGTCGTCCTTGAAGTGCTTCAAGCTTGCGAGTTCACCCGTCCAAATCACAACGTTGTCACGCAGCAGACGTGCATTGGCATTGCGACGAACCACACCTTCGAGCACTCGGCAGCCAGCAATCAGGCCAACCTTCGGAACACGAATAACCTGGCGGATTTCGAGCAAGCCCAATGCAGTTTCTTTCTTCTCGGGCGAGAGCATGCCGCTCATAGCCGCACGAACTTCATCCACAGCATCGTAAATGATGTTGTAGTAGCGAATATCCACGTCTTCCTGTTCGGCAAGTTTGCGAGCCTGCTGATCAGCACGTACGTTAAAGCCAATGATCACGGCCTTAGAAGCGGCTGCCAAGTTGACGTCCGTTTCCGTAATACCACCCACGGCGCTATGCACAACCTGCACGCGCACTTCTTCGGTCGAAAGTTTCGTCAACGCATGCACCAAAGCTTCCGTAGAACCCTGAACGTCAGCCTTGATGATCAAAGGCAGAGTCTTGACCTCACCCTGTCCCACGTCGGCAAACATATTTTCAAGCTTCTGAGCCTGCTGGCGTGCGAGTTTGACTTCACGGTACTTGCCCTGACGGAACAGAGCCACTTCACGAGCCTTGCGTTCGTCAGGAACAACAAGCAGTTCATCACCGGCAGAAGGTACGTCAGACAAACCCTGAATTTCCACAGGAATCGACGGACCGGCGGCAGAAACCTGACTGCCCATTTCGTTGATCATTGCACGCACGCGGCCAAAACACTGACCAGCGAGCACGATGTCGCCCTTTTGAAGCAGACCGGACTGAACCAAAATGGAAGCCACAGGACCACGTCCCTTGTCCAAACGGCTCTCAATCACGAGCCCCTTGGCAGGTCCCTTGTCCGGAGCTTTCAATTCCAGCATTTCAGCCTGCAGCAAGACGTTTTCGAGCAATTCGTCAACGCCCTTACCGGTTTTGGCCGATACCGGGCAGAACGGAACGTCACCGCCGTACTCTTCAGGCAAAACTTCATTTTGAACGAGCTCACCCTTGACGCGTTCGATATTGGCTTCAGGCTTATCGATCTTGTTGATCGCCACCACAAGCGGAACACCAGCAGCGCGGGCATGCGCGATAGCTTCCTTCGTCTGGGGCATCACGCCGTCATCAGCCGCAACAACCAGAATCACGATATCA
>DXSO01000126.1:837-5340 GCA_019410445.1 Sutterella sp. | reverse complement strand
TGAAGAAAGTGTCAAAAATAAAAAGCAACCTACACTCTTTGCGAAGGGGCAAAATTGTAGCCTGAAAAGCGTGCGTTTCCGTTTGTGTGCAACGCACGGCACGGGCATAATTCTACGTTTAAATTTCCATTTTCAATCAAAGATCAGGACAAATGGCTCAATACGTCATGACCATGAATCGCGTGGGCAAGGTGGTTCCGCCCAAGCGACAAATTCTCAAAGATATTTCTCTGTCGTTTTTCCCGGGCGCCAAAATCGGCGTTTTGGGCCTCAATGGTGCGGGTAAATCGACGTTGCTGAAGATCATGGCCGGCGTCGATAAGGATATCGACGGTGAAATCACTTGGCAAAATGATCTCAAGATCGGTTATTTGCCGCAGGAACCCCAACTTGATCCGGAAGCAACCGTTCGTCAAGCTGTTGAAGAGGGTATGGGTGAGGTGATGCAGGCTCAAGCCAAGCTTGATGCTGTGTATGCTGCTTATGCCGAGCCGGATGCCGATTTTGATGCATTGGCTGCCGAGCAGGCCCGACTTGAAGCAATCATCGCAGCGGCCGGAACCGATGCTTCCACGCAGATGGAAATTGCGGCCGATGCACTGCGCTTGCCGCCGTGGGAGGCCAAAATCGGACATTTGTCCGGCGGTGAGAAGCGCCGTGTCGCTCTGTGTCGTTTGCTGTTGTCGCGTCCTGACATGCTTCTTTTGGACGAGCCGACCAACCATTTGGACGCCGAAAGCGTTGAGTGGCTTGAACAGTTCCTGCATCGTTTCCCCGGAACCGTTGTGGCTGTCACGCACGATCGTTACTTTTTGGATAACGCGGCCGAGTGGATTCTTGAACTTGACCGCGGTGAAGGCATTCCTTGGAAGGGAAATTATTCCTCCTGGCTTGATCAGAAGGAAAAGCGTCTGGAACAGGAAAAGCGTCAGCAGGAGTCGCGTGCCAAGGCCATCAAGCATGAGTTGGAATGGGTACGTCAGAATCCCAAGGGACGTCAGGCCAAGGCAAAGGCTCGTCTGAATCGCTTTGAAGAGCTCTCGAGCTACGAATACCAGAGCCGCAACGAAACCAATGAAATCTTCATTCCGGTGGCAGACCGCCTCGGCAACAAGGTTATTGAGTTTCATAATGTCAGCAAGGGTTTCGGCGATCGTCTGTTGATTGACGATCTTTCCTTCACGATTCCGCCCGGAGCCATCGTGGGTGTGATTGGTCCCAACGGTGCCGGTAAGTCGACTCTGTTTAAGATGATTACGGGTGCTGAACAGCCTGACTCGGGCTCGATTGTGCTTGGAGATACAGTCAAGATCGCAGCGGTTAATCAGACTCGCGAAGGACTGCCCAACGACAAGACCGTGTTTGAAGCAATTTCTGGCGGTCTTGATATTCTTCAAGTCGGTAAGTTTGAGATGAGTTCTCGCGCTTATCTTGGCCGCTTTAATTTCAAGGGCGGTGACCAGCAGAAGATTGTGGGAGTGCTCTCGGGCGGTGAACGAGGCCGTTTGCATTTGGCTGCTACCTTGCTTAAGGGCGGCAATGTGCTGTTGCTTGACGAACCCTCCAACGACTTGGACGTGGAAACGCTTCGAGCCTTGGAAGAAGCCTTGCTGGAATTTGCCGGCTGTGCTCTTGTGACCTCTCACGACCGTTGGTTCCTTGACAGAATTGCAACGCATATTTTGGCGTTTGAAGGCGACAGTAAGGTTGTGTTCTTTGACGGCAACTACAACGAGTACGAAGCCGATAAGAGAAAGCGTCTCGGTGAAGAAGCAGCACGTCCGCACCGTATTCGTTTCAAGCCGCTTAAGCACTAAAAAGTAACTTCAGATTTCCGGTGCATTCTCTGACCAGAATGCGCCGGCTTCTTGCCCGGAAAACCTATGTCCGCCAATTTCGTTCACCTTCGATTTCATTCTGAATACTCTATCCAAGACGGCATCGTACGTCTTGATCCGATTCTTGAAGAGGTTGTGAAACAAGGCGGCGTTGCACTGGGCATCACCGACTCCATGAATCTGTTCGGCGCGCTGCGTTTTTATTCGCATGCAATGGCCGATGGCATCAAGCCGATTGTCGGCTGCGACTTGTGGGTTACGAACACGACGCAGGGCAAGCGCGACAATCCTTATCGTCTGACGGTCTATTGTCAGAATCATGATGGCTATCTTTCACTTTGCGAGTTGCTCACAAAGGGCTGGATGGAAAATCAGTATCTTGGACGCGGCGAAATTCGTCTGGAGTGGTTAACTCCAGAAAGCTGCAAGGGGTTGATCTGTTTGTCCGGCGGACCGTCCGGCGTCATTGAGCGTCACTTGATTGAGGACGACAGAGAAACTGCACTGGCGATTGTCGAGCAGTTGAGAGCAGCTTTCCCGGATCGCTTCTATCTGGAAGTGCAGCGTGCCGGACGAAAGAACGACGAGGCAATCGTTGCCAATATCGCACAATTGGCCGTACGCACGGGATTGCCGATGGTTGCGACGCATCCGGTGCAGTTTCTGCATCGAGAAGATTTCGATGCGCATGAAGTGCGCTGCTGTATTGCCGGCGGGTACGTGCTTGCCGATCCTAATCGCCCCAAGCCCTATACCGAAGAGCAGTATTTGAAAACTGAAGAGGAAATGCGTTCGCTTTTTGCGGACATTCCGCAGGCAATTGACAACACGGTTGTGATTGCGCAGCGCTGCAACCTCGATGGGGTATTTCAAAAGCCGCAGCTGCCGCTGTTTCCGACGCCAGAGGGAGTATCGCTTGACGAATACATGGCGCAGCTTTCGTATGAAGGATTGGAACGGCGTCTGGAGTTTTTATATCCGGATCAGGCTGAACGCGACGCACGGCGACCAGAATATGTTGAGCGACTGGATTACGAGCTCAAGACCATTTCGTCAATGAAATTTCCGGGCTACTTCCTCATCGTGCAGGACTTTATCAACTGGTCCAAGCGTAATGGTGTTGCAGTGGGTCCGGGGCGTGGATCGGGTGCTGGGTCACTGGTCGCTTATGCCTTGGGTATTACGGATTTGGATCCGCTTCATTACGGATTGCTGTTCGAACGCTTCCTTAATCCCGAACGCGTCTCGATGCCTGACTTTGATATCGACTTCTGTCAGCATAATCGAGACCGTACGATCGAATATGTCAAGCGCACGTACGGGGTGGATGCCGTCAGTCAGATCGTGACTTTTGGGGCCATGGGCGCCAAGGCCGTTGTGCGTGATGTTGGGCGCGTGCTCAACATGGGCTATGGCAAGGTGGATGATCTGGCCAAGCTCATCCCGCAAAAACCAGGCATGGATGTGACGTTGGTCAAAGCCGCAGAATTAGAACCTGAATTCAAGGCCAAGGCAGAAAGCGAAGACTATGTTGAATTGATGAGCTATGCGCAGAAACTTGAGGGTTTGACGCGAAATCTTGGCATGCACGCTGGCGGCGTGCTGATTGCTCCGAGTAAGCTCACCAATTTCTGTCCGCTCTATAACGCTGACGGCAAACCGGAAAATACCGTCAGTCAATTCGATAAAAAAGACATCGAGAATGTCGGTCTGGTGAAATTTGACTTCTTGGGATTGACGACGCTCACGATTCTCAATAAGGCGGCCGAATACATCGATCGCTTGAATCCTGGCACCAAATTTGACTTGTCTCGTATACCGACGGATGACAAAGCGACTTTGGAGCTTTTCCAACAGGGCAATACTGGGGCAGTATTCCAGTTTGAATCGGATGGAATGCGAGAGCAGTTGCGGCAGGCTAAGCCAGATTGTCTTGAAGATCTGGTGGCCCTGAACGCTTTGTATCGTCCTGGTCCGATGGATCAGATTCCGCACTTTATCGACCGAAAGTTTGGTCGCGAAAAGGTGGAATATCTGGATCCGCGTATGGAACCGATTTTGCGCGAAACCTACGGCATCATGGTCTATCAGGAACAGGTGATGTTGGTGGCGCGAGCAATCGGCGGATACTCGTTGGGCGGCGCAGACTTGTTGCGTCGAGCAATGGGCAAGAAAAATGTCGAAGAAATGAAGCGGCAGCGTGCTGTATTCATTCAGGGGGCGGCCGAGCGCGGTGTAACGGCCGAGACTGCGACTGAGATCTTCGACTTGATGGAAAAGTTCGCGGGCTACGGTTTTAACAAGTCGCACGCAGCTGCTTACTCCTACGTAGCCTGGCAGACAGCATATCTGAAGGTGCATCACACGGCCTGCTTTATCGCCGGCAACTTGTGTTTGGTGATGAACCAGGGCGAAAAGATGCGCGAACTCGTGGAAGACGCACGAGAAATGGGTGTCACTGTTCTGCAGCCGGACATCAATATCAGTGAGTGGTTCTTTACGGTTCCTAACGAGAAAACAATTCGCTTTGGTCTTGGAGCAATCAAGGGGGTTGGTCAGAACATCATCGAAGATCTGCTTGATGAGCGTCTTTTGAATGGCCCTTATCTGGACATTTTTGATGTGGCGGCTCGCGTTCGTTCGATGAACAGGAAAGTGCTTGAAC
>DXSO01000126.1:0-827 GCA_019410445.1 Sutterella sp. | reverse complement strand
AACAGTTGATTAAGGCCGGTGCTTTTGATTCGCTTGATCCTGATCGGGGCAAGCTTTTTGCCAACGTTGAAAATGCAGTTCAAGCCGGCCAGGCAGTCGCAGCATCCTTTGGACAAGCAAGTCTTTTTGCCGATGAAAACGGCCAAGATGAACGTATTGTGAACTGGAAGAAGGCCGAACGATGGGACGATCGCACTCTCTATACCCTTGAGCGAGATGCTTTTGGATTCTGTTTGACGGGGGATATGTTTGATCCTTATCGTGTAGAGGCACGCAATTTTGCAATACCGTTCAAGGACGTAAGAGATAGTCGAGAGCAACAGACAATTGCGGGTATTGTGCAAAGTGTGCGCACAATCGCAGGCAAACGCGGAAACTTCGGTGTCGTTGTCCTAAGCGATGGGCAGACAACCATGGATGTGTTGGTCTTTTCAAGAGCCTATGAGAGCTACCGAAAAATGCTCAAAGCCGATGAAATGTTGATTTTCACTGGGCGCGGACGCAAGGATGAACGCAGCGGCGGTATGTCGTTCGTTTGTGACGAGGTACTGACGATCGAACAAATGAGAGTTCGTCGCGGTGCAACTTTGATGGTGGAGATTTCGGAGGATACTTCGGTTTCTGAGTTGGCGACTATTCTGCAGGCAGGACAAAACAATGAGGTTGGAAGCGTACCTTGCGAGATTTCTCTTCGATGCAAAGGTATCAAGGCTGAGATTGCATTAAGAAATGGGTATGCTCCAACCGATCATTTGCTTAATCAACTTAGAAATAGCGATAACATTTCTATGGCTAGATTTGTATATTAGAAATGGAATGATTATTAC
>DXSO01000125.1:622-5348 GCA_019410445.1 Sutterella sp. | reverse complement strand
CTCCCTAGCTCGTTTTTCTGTGGGATTCAAAATTCCGGCTTCAGAACACAGTTCCCGTTAGATCATGCCCATGCTGGGCACACCAAAAGAGGGAAGGCCCCTTCCGTCCTTCCCTCTCTTTATAAAAATTCCACCTAATTCATGTCTCCCCGATCTCAGTCCAACTCACTAGGCACAGAGTCAGTTTCATCTGCAGGCAATTCCGAGAAACCACAAGCAGCGATTAGATTCCATCCTGAACATATACGTCAACAAGTCATCAAATTATTCGAACAGGGATGTGGGTACGTTCGAGTAGCTAAGGCACTAAAAATTCCAACTGGAACCGTAAGAGATTGGAAACGACAGTTTGCCAAAGGTTGCTTTACGGCCTCTGCCTCAGAATCGCTTATCACGTTTGACGAAAGCATCAAACGGGAAGCTATTTGGTTACGACAATCCGGGCATACCTGGGCTCAGATAAAAAAAGGACAGGTGCAAGTCCTGCTAGCGTTACTCGTTGGATGAAAGCAAAATTGAAGTATTAGGCTACGCACGAAATACCAGTGATGTTTGCCGGGATGCAAAATTCCGAAAAGCTATGTTCACTCCCACAAATATGCACAAAAAGGAGACATCTAGCTAGCCACGCTTACGTTGCCAGCTTTTCCCCTGCTTTTGGATTTAGCTGACTCATAAAATCACTTAAGAATCTGGAATCGCAACAAAACTGTACTGATAGTACACTTCAAAGTGTACTTAGCATAGTGAACTGTGCAGTCACCCTGCCTTTCTTCGCCAGTACTGTCTTCGGAAAACAGAAGAAAGCTTTGAAGGCCTCCGATCTATTGACTTCAGACCGTCTGTGGAGACTGAACCCAACTCCCTTATGCAACGAATGGAGCACTGCCCATAAGTATACTTGCTTGTATACTTACTTGTATACTTGCATCATTTACAGTACTGTCACTATACTTCCCCCTCACCTGACACAGCTATAGTCATCCTCAAGAGCCAGGACCTCATCAAACCCACAAAGTTTCACCATGCAATATCTTCCAACGAACCTTCTAACAGCCATTGAGCGCATGCGCCTGATTGGCTCCGACACACAACGTTATGAGGTCAAAGCGGCCAAAAAGGCGCTTCCCGAAAGCATTGGGGAAACAATTTCAGCCTTTGCCAACCGCGACGGCGGAACAATCATTCTGGGGCTCGACGAAAAAGCCAATTTTTCTACAGTTCCCGACTTTGATGCCGGTTCAATTCATGATGCCTTGTTCAGGATTGGAGATGACCTCACTCCTCCTTGTCGACTCGATATTGAACGATATCCCTTTGAAAATTCTGAAATTGTAGTAGCCGTTGTTGAGCCTGCTCCACTGGATCAACGTCCCTGCTTTATTACAAAGAAGGGGGTGCGGTACGGTTCATTCATTCGAACGGGTGATGGCGATAAGAGACTGACCGACTACGAGATCGAGCGACTTCGTGAATTTCACCAACAGCCCTCGTTTGATCGGCAACCAGTCTACGAAGCGTCAATGGATGATCTGGATTCGTCAATTCTTGATGCCATTGTCCAGCGCAATCGAGAAATCACGCCTCGGATCTTCGGCAAGATGGATCGCATGGAAATCTTGACCAAACTAGGAGCCATCACCCCGGACGCTGAAAAAAGTGATCAGTACGTTCCAACACTGGCAGGTCTGTTGGCCGCCGGAATTTATCCTCAAGAGTTCTTCCCGCGCCTCAACATCACCTTCACGGTGTACCCCGGCGTTACGAAGGCCCAGGTTGACGGGATACGCTACCTAGAGACGCAATCCGTCAACGGTTCCATCCCCGAAATGCTTATGCGTTCACTTGAATTGCTCAAGAAGCACATGAACAAGGGGGCTCTCATCCAGGGCGCATTAAGAAAGGAAGTCACGGACTACCCCATTCTGGCCTGTCGAGAAGCGATCATCAATGCGTTGCAGCATCGTGACTACTCACCGAACGGCAGAGGATCTCAAGTTCAGATCAATCTGTTTGCTGACAGACTCGAGATATTGAACCCAGGGGGCTTGTACGGCGCAGCTTCGTTCAGCAGTCTTCCCAGAGGCATTTCTGCGACCAGAAACGCAAGACTCTCGCAATTATTGGAGTACACACCTTATGTGAGCCACGGAGAAGAGCCTGGGTATGTGATTGAAAATCGCGGCTCCGGACTGCAGCAAATCAGGATGGAACTGCAAGAAGCGTTGATGCCGGAGGCTGAACTCAAGGATTTCGTCTCGGCATTTCAAATCACGTTCTTCAAGCGGCGTCTTTCACAGGATGAACACGATAAGAAATTGTGGTTCAACTTTGAAGTTGCTTTGATTTCCGAGTTGGAGAAGAAAGGAAGCTTGAGCGTTTCTGAAATCATGGAAAGTTCCGGGCTCTCCCGCAATACCGTATCAGCTAAATTGCGTGATCTTAAGAAACGCGGCGTGATCGAAAGCACCGAAAGAGCAAAGAGTCCCAAACAGCGCTATCGCTTGGTTGGTAAGGACACTTCACAATAAGACCAAGAGTCCAGCTGTCACCCCAAAAAACAAGGCCTGCCAACAGCCTACACATCGACAGTTAGCAGGCCTTTTTGCGAAACTGAAGAAGATTCGCTATCTCTCTCTTTCGCGTCTGCTCAAACAAAAAATGCCTTCTATTTTCCATGAAAACAGTGGAGATAAACGCGAGCGTATGAAAAGAACACAGCCCCCTCTTGAACTCTTTTGAACTCCGAGATGATGCTAGTCGGTAACATAGTCGGAGCAAGCATTTTGGTCGTCATCAACTAATACACTGTTGAAGTCAAGCCAGGAGAAGCTCCTTGTCGATTGACAGTACAACGCACAGGACGATTTTTCAGAAAATCTTCGAACCAAAATTAAGAAACTTTGAGACCGATTCAAATTGAAGTTAGCTCTTAACTTTTCCCACTCTGTGTGAGCAATATCCAAAACTACAGAACAGGAAACGAATCATTTTCGGATTCGTCACGCAAAAACAATTGAGTAGTTCTATTCATAGTGACAAAAATAGGCACTACATCCTCTGGGGTTTTGAGTTATCCCACTGCTGTTATTCAACGGCTCATAAACCCGAGTCTGAACAGCCCATCGTCCGTATGACTTCATACGATAAGGGCAAAGTTATCATCGAAAACTTGAAGGCTCTCGATGCTTATCAACTGCATCGTCACCCGTGCGGCGTCGGATTTCCATGATCTTCTTAGCCATATGGAACATAGTCTGCGTGCGCAAACTTACAGGCAACCCACTGTCGGTATGACGGACAACGGGATTGAACAATAATCTTATATTCAACGAACTGATTGCCTGCCGGCTTTCCTGCTCAGTCATGCCCGGCGTAGAAAAAAGCATTGCTGCAATCCATACTACGGGCACCGCGCGATCAGAACATAAGCTCTGCCATAAACATTTTCCTACGGAAAACTTCCCCAATACCGCAGGGTAAATTCCTGGCCATTAAGTACGTTGATGCACAATAAAAAGGAAAACCCCTCAACTGAGGGGTTTTTAACTATTCAGGCATATCCGGAAAAAGCTACGAACGTTCGAAATATGAAAAAATCTTCAATACACTGATGAATTTTAATGCTTGCGGATTCGTCCAAGACCTTATTTTGGTATGCTTTGAAGTGCCTGCAAATAAGCATCAAGTCCATTGTCAGCGTCCTTCGAAGAAGTGTAGCCTTCTTTGAAAATGCACGTGCAATCAACGGAAATTTTGCTGCCGGGATACTTTTCCTTGAAAAAGGATTCGTGGAGTGATGCTTGAATCTTGTTGGATAGTTTGCACGCAAACGCTTTTATCGATCCGTCAAGGACTTCCAAAAAATCGATTTCCTTTGGATAAGCACCGGTTGTTCGCCAGAAATAAGTCTCGAACCATATCGTGAAGTTTGATTCGCTCCATGAAAAAGAAATTTTCCCAAAGCGCTCCCGCATCCGATCGAGCCGACATTGGTGAAAAATCATAAATCAATGCGTTTCAAACCCCATTCCACTTTACTGAGTCTGCAGATAAAAAAACTCCCACTCAGTGACAATCTTTCGGAAGATGTCAGGTGGGAGCTTTCGGAGGTTCGGCAAAATGCCGAACTCGACGAATTCAAATCAACATCGTTGATTTAGTTCTTGGACTTGTCAACGAGCTTGTTGGCGGCGATCCAGGGCATCATGGCGCGGAGCTTGGCACCAGTGACTTCAATGCCGTGTTCGCTCGTCAAGCGGCGCTGTGCGGTAAGCGTCGGGTACTTCAGAGCGCATTCGAGCAGGAAGCTCTTGGCATATTCACCGTTTTGGATGTTGCGCAGGCATTCACGCATGGCCTTGCGGCTTTCTTCGTTGATGACCTTCGGACCGGTGTGGTACTGACCGTATTCGGCGTTGTTGGAGATGGAGTAATCCATCGTGGCGATGCCGCCTTCGTAGATCAGATCCACGATAAGCTTCATTTCGTGGCAGCACTCGAAGTAGGCCATTTCGGGCTCGTAGCCAGCCTCAACCAGCGTTTCGAAACCGGTCTTGATCAGTTCGACCAAGCCGCCGCAAAGCACGGCCTGTTCGCCGAAGAGGTCGGTTTCCGTTTCGGCGCGGAAGGTCGTTTCAATCACGCCGGCACGGCCGCCGCCGTTGGCGCAGGCATAAGACAAAGCAATGTCGTGAGCCTTGCCGGAAACGTCCTGATAGACGGC
>DXSO01000125.1:0-612 GCA_019410445.1 Sutterella sp. | reverse complement strand
ATAGACGGCGATGAGCATCGGGGTGCCGGCACCGGCAACATAAGTGCCGCGAACCGTGTGGCCGGGAGCCTTCGGAGCGATCATGATGACGTCGAGATCCTTGCGGGGCACGATCTGACCGTAGTGAATGTTAAAGCCGTGAGCAAAGGCAAGCGCCGCGCCTTCCTTGATATTGGGTTCGATCTGCTTGTGATAGACGTCGGCAATGAATTCGTCAGGCAGCAGAATCATCACGACATCGGCTTCCTTCGTCGCCTCTTCGATGGTCTTGACGGTAAGACCGGCATTTTCAGCCTTTGCCCAGGACGAACCGCCCTTGCGCAGACCAACGACGACGTCACAGCCCGAATCGTGCAGGTTGAGCGCATGAGCATGGCCCTGGCTGCCGTAACCGATGATGGCGACCTTCTTGCCCTTGATCAAAGAGAGGTCGGCGTCCTTGTCGTAATAAGCTTTCATTTGTAGCGTCCTTTTACCAATAAGGTTGGTTTTTGAAGCGGAAAAAAATTAAATCTTGAGGATGCGTTCGCCTCGCGCAATGCCGCTGGCTCCCGTTCTGACTGTTTCAAGAATCAGTTTCTGATCGATCGACTTCATGAACTGTCTCTTATA
>DXSO01000124.1:4654-5403 GCA_019410445.1 Sutterella sp. | reverse complement strand
TGTATAAGAGACAGTTGTTGCCCGATCCATCGAGTGGGGTGCCAGCAAACTCGACAGCAGACTGATCGTCAACGGCCGAGGACTCGCCGTTCAGACGCAAACCGCCAGCGGCCCCGGCATGCAGTATGTCGGAAAGTTCGGCTACGTCGGCGTGCGAATCTTCAAAGACGACTTCATCGTCGAAGGTCTTAACGAAAAAGGGCTTTCAGCCGGGCTGTTTTTCTTCCCGGGTTACGGTCTTTATCCCGATTACCAGGAAAAACTTCGTCAGAACACGATTTCGGACATGCAGTTCGTCGCCTGGATGCTTGCCAATTTCGAATCGGTGCGGGATTTGAAAAAAGCCCTGCCCTCCATACGACTTGCATCGATTATTCCTGAGGCAGGAACGCTTCACTACCGAGCCGCCGATGCCAGCGGCGAACAGATCGTCATTGAAGTCATCGACGGCGTCATGCAGATTCACGACAACACGCTCGGGGTACTGACCAATTCACCCGATTTCCGCTGGCAGATGACAAACCTGAACAACTTCGTGCATCTGCGAACCGGTCAGATTGATCCGACGAACTGGGGCACGGCCAAATTGTCCGCTTTCGGCGTGGGCGCCGGCATGATGGGACTGCCCGGAGACATTTCACCGGCATCTCGTTTTGTGCGTGCGGCATTCATGCAGTCGAGCGCTCCCGAACTTGCCACGGCCCGAGACGCCGTCGTCTACGGATTTACCATTCTCAACAGTTTTGAGA
>DXSO01000124.1:0-4644 GCA_019410445.1 Sutterella sp. | reverse complement strand
TCCCATCGGGTTGGAACTGCATCAGCGCACCGATCGAACCGAACTGGTCAGCGCCACGCAGTGGACAAGCTCAAGCGACATGACAAACGGCGTCTTTTACTACAAAACCGCCGTCAATCCTCGGATTCGCAGCATTGACCTGAAGAAAATTGATTTTTCCAAAACACAAACTCGAGTGCTGCCTCTTGAAACAATAACCGAGCAACCCATCGAAGAGGTCAGCGTGCAATAGACGTCACGTCTTTAAGATTTATTGCTTCCGGCAATTCTTTGCGGCTTGTTTATGGATGTCTCATTCATGAGCTAGCTCTGGGAGAAAATTCTGACTATCTTTCAAAAGCGGCTTTTACAAGCCGCTTTTTGCTTTGTTGAAGGCTTTCGATTTTTAAAACAACCGCCGAAAAAAACGTCAGCAATCGTTTCAGACCTTACAGACTGCCCGTTCTTTGGAAACACCGTTACAAACTCGTGCAACTCCGTGAAGAGAGTTCATAGAATGAGTGTTTACCCTAGGGCCGTTTCCTGCTTTGCCTTATTTGACTTTGACAAAGGCATTCGCGATGCGGCACTCGATCCACCTCTTAAAAAGGTCTCTATGTCTTTGCAAGCCGTACCTGCCAATTCAAGAGTATCCTGGCTCGATCTGGGCCGCGTCATCGCCATGTTTGCCGTGATCGGCATTCATTACGCGAGCCCCGACTTTCACGCTATCGACAACACCGCCTCCCCCGAATGGCTTCTGGGCACGTTCTGGATGTCGTTTTTAAAGGGCGAAGCCTCCACGCTTTTTTTCATGATTTCGGGAGCTCTGCTGCTGCCGCGCAGCAGTACGTCCGATCCGAAACGCACGTTCGGGCGCGTAGCCAATCTGCTTTTCCCCCTGCTTGTCTGGAGTTTTTTGATTCTCGGCTACGCCACCTGGACATCCGGCGCTCAGTTCAAGCCGCTTGATCTTTTGTACAAGCCCGCCTACTACCATTTATGGTTCTTGTACGCCATGATCGGCGTGTACGTTTTTCTGCCGCTCATCAAGGCGCTCTACGACAAGATCGTCTCCGACGTCAACTTCAAGGTCTACTTCCTTGTTCTGAGTCTTATCGTCTTTGCGCTCAACTCCTACGGCGCCGACAAAACCATTCCGGTTTTCGGACTGGAGGTCTTTTTCGGCTACGGCATGCTCTTTTTGTTGGGCGGCCTCACGCATGATCTCATTCGCACGCTCTGGAGCAATCCGGCCGATACCCGCAAAGTCCGGCTGACTTCAGGGCTCATCTTTCTGGTTCTAAAGGCAATTACCTTTGCACTGTTGTTCGAGGAAAACGTCAACGCGCTGAAAGCCACCGAACACTGGATTAACAATTTCCAGCTGCATATCGTGGTCACTTCAATGTGCTTTTTGGTGTTCCTCTCAACGTTTCGGATCACTTCGCCGCGCATGGTGTCCGCACTCAGCTGGCTGAGCAACAAGATCTTCGTGATCTACTTTCTGCATGCGCTCATTCTGCATTGGGTCAAGGGCCTGGTGAGTTTCCCGACGGCTGCGGCCATTCCGCTCTACACGCTGCTTAACTTTGCAATCTGCCTTGCCTTTGCCGCCGTTGTACGACGCACGCTGCCTACGCGCCGCGTACTCGGTTAAATGCTCTGCTTTTAATGTTCGGAGTTCCGCGGATCCCGCGGGACTCCGACATTTCCTGACTCATTTGATTTTCTTATCCGCAAATACGCTTGCTGCAATCACGCACAAGACTGCAATGCAGCTTGTCAGCGTAAGACTGCGCGAACTCAGAGTCTGCTCGAGATACAAAAACCCCATCGGGCCGAGAATGCCGGCAACCGAAACCCCCGTAATGACGATGCCGTAATTAAGTCCCGCGTATCTCAGCCCAAACTGATCCGACACCCAAGCGGGAATCACCCCCATTGCGCATCCAAACGCACAGCCTATCAACACGAAAACCGCACCGAAGAGCAAACAATCTTCGGCATGCAGCATCAGAAGCAGCGGCCCGAGGATTTCCATCAAAAGCGACATCAGCAAAACCGCCTTGCGGCCCACCCAATCCGACACCACGCCTGCAGACATTCTTCCGAAAACATTTGCAATCCCGAAAATTGACGTGAGCCAGGCCAGCACGTAGGCGTTTTGTCGGGCGATTTCGCCGGAAAGATAATCCGCATGCGACAACAGCGTCAATGCCGGAACCGATGACGCAACCACAAACCCGTAGACAATGTAAAACTGTCGTGTTCCGATCATTTCGCGACCGGTTAAATTGGATGGCGACGAATGCGTCCCGCATGCAACTTGCGCGCCTGTCTCCGAAACAGATTTCATAAAACAAGCGCCCACGGCGATGACCGCCGCCGTCACAACTCCCAGCAATCGGAATACGCCGTCAATGCCGATATCTAAATAAAGCGTCGTCATAACCGGAGGAAGAACAACGGAACCCAAACTGTAGCCTGCCGTCACCATGCCGCCGGCAAACCCTTTGCGATCCGGATACAGTTTGACGGCGTAGTTAATCAGCGAACCGTACACCAGACCGAGTCCGAGACCGAAAAGTCCGCCGTAAAACAACACGACATCGTTCGGAGAGACCGCCAGAGCACAAAAATAAAGTCCGATCCCCATGGCAAGCGCACCGAACCACACTATGCCTTTGGGATTCATTCGATCGGAGAGAAAACCGCTGATGAGCATGGTCAGCGGCGTCAATGATGAAGCCAGAGCAAAAGCCGGACTCAGGTCCGAGCTTGTCAGCGATTCAACGCCAGATTGCTGAGCAAGAAACCGAGCCAAAGGTGCGGACAATGCACTCCATGAGTACAAAGAACCTGAGGTAAAAGCCGATAGCGTGCAAATCAGCAGTATCCATAGGCGCGATGTCAAGCTCATCCTCCCTTGCAACCTGCAGCCTCATTCATCACGTACCGCCAACACCGGACGAGCTGCAAAAAAATGCTTGGCGCCGAGAGTGCAATCCCGGAACCAAGCGCTGTGATCATCCAGACAGATCATTTGAGCGCAATGAACGCTCAACTCAAGGTACTTTAAAACCAAAATCATGACAGGCCGCGCAGGCATCCTCGGGTTTGGAATGCTGCATGTGGCACATCACGCAGTCCATCTCGTTGCCGTAGTGCGGCGAGCGATGCGGATTCTGTTTGCCTTGTTTTTGAGTTTTTGCTTCAACGACGCTCGGTTGGTGACAGGTCTTGCACTGTTCGATTGTGGGCGAGGCAACACTCATGTTCTTGCCGTGACAGGACTCGCAAGTAAGTCCTTTGGCAATGTGCCGCTCGGATCCCATCTGTTCGGCTGCCTGAGCAGCATTCATGGCCAGACCGATCACAAAAACAGAAATCAGAAGTTTGAATTTCATACCGGGAATCAAATCCTTTGAGCACACCGGAAGACCATCCGGTCTTCCGGCCTGCTTCATATTCGTCCTTTAGAGTTTGGCAATCGTCTGACCGGCGATACGACCGTGCACGATGCACTCCGTAATCGAGCATGTTCCAAGACGGACGGCACCATGCGTGCCGCCGGAGGCTTCACCGGCAGCAAACAAACCGGGAATCGGCTTGTCGGTAAGCACGTCGAGCGCACGGCCTTCCTGATCGATACGAATGCCGCCCATGCAGTGATGCACCTTGGGAGACAGACGGGAGACGTACCACGGTCCCTGTTCCATCGGCTTGGCGCCGACCTGAATGATGCGTTCCATGTGGTCGGTCACGGCCTTCTTCTTGACGTCTTCGTTATAGACAGCAACCTGCTTTTTGAGCGTCTCAAGAGGAATGTTGAACTTCTTGGCCACATCCTCGAGCGTTGCATACTTGGTCACCACACCTTTTTCAAGGCACTTTTCAAGATGTCCCGGACGGGAAACCTTGATGGAGACCTCGTAGGCGTTGGTGTCGGCAAGCGCAATGCACTCTACGTTCTTGTTGTTGAGATTGATGATGGCGTCGGCACGCACCTTGCGGTTGGCCAATTCGTTTACAAAGCGCTCGCCGGTGGTCGTGTTGATCCACAAGCCGTACATTGCGCAGCAGTCCTGTGCAAAGCCCACGCCCACGCCGAAGCCCTTTTCATCGGGAGACGCCCAGGGACCGCACTGAATCCAGTCGGCCTGAATGATGGCGCAGCCGATGCTGCTTGCCTGGCGCCACATTTCACCCGTTGCACCCGGCTGATTGGTCGACTCAAAACGCTTGGAGAGCTTCGGATCGTGAATCGTGCGGTAGGCAACGTCTGCACCGAAGCCGCCGTGAGCAAGCACCACGGCCTTCGTAGCGCGGATGTACTTCACCTTGCCCGATTCAGCCTTCGGGAAGCGGTAGCCTTCGCGAACCTTCAGACCGAGAACGCGGCCGCCTTCTTCGCGGATGATCTCTTCGACATAGCAGCGCGTACGCACCTGCACGCCCTGCTTCTTGGCAAGTTCCAAACCCTTGTTGACAATGGTCGCACCGGTACCCGACTTGGTGATGCAGCCGCGGGCAACCGTGTGTCCGCCTTCGGCCACCACCGTGTCTTCGTTCCATTCCACGCCGAGCACGTTGCGCGTCCACAGCCATGCATCGAGACTCTTTTCAGCAACGGTACGGACATGGGCAGGATCTCCCAGACCG
>DXSO01000123.1 GCA_019410445.1 Sutterella sp. | reverse complement strand
ATAAAAAACCATCTATTAGAAAAAATAAATTTTGAACACTTCAAAGACTTATTATCAATAATAAACGAATCTCACAATGCCTACAAGCATGACATCTTATGTGAGCAACTCAGCCTAAAATTCTTCTTGGAACCATGCATAAACACATACAAGTTTCATCAACTTGAAAGCAAAGGATTAAAATACATACGAATCTATCAAATAGAACTACGAAAAATCATTTTTTCAACAAATGACTTTCTAACTTTTTTACTCAGAAAAACAAATATCAATAACATACCGAAGTTAGAAAAAATCGAAACAAAGTCGTATCTATAAATCACCATTCAAGAATAGAACAAACCATTAAAAATCAAATTAACACTAACAAATCAACTCCACTCACACACATTTATTTTCTTACTCAGTAGAGCAAAAATTAATGAAACGATTAGAATCATAAGCTACAATGTTGCTGTTTCGTTCATAATCCCCCTATGCCAACCTCTATTCCCTCCAAAAGCACAGCCTCCGCTGGACATTTATTCATGGTCACCGCTCCCTCAGGAGCCGGCAAGAGCTCTCTTGTCAAAGCGCTTCTTGAACATGATTCCGAAATCGAACTCTCAATTTCCCACACGACACGTGCTCCGCGTCCGGGAGAGGTCAACGGCCGCGAATACCACTTCATTTCCGTTGCCGAATTCGAAGAACGCAAAGCTCACGGCGAATTTTTAGAGTCCGCCCTCGTGCACGGCAACTACTACGGCACAAGTCGTGTTTGGATTGAGCAGCGTATGGCTGCCGGCAAAGATGTCTTGCTTGAGATTGATTGGCAAGGTGCGCGGCAAGTGCGCGAACAATTTGCTGACACGATCGGCATTTTCATCCTGCCGCCGTCCATCGATGCTCTTGAGGCTCGCCTGCATAAACGGGGCACCGACAGTGAAGCCACAATTACGCGTCGATTGATGGGCGCCGGTGCTGAAATCGCGCATGCGCCCGAATTCGAGTTCGTTATAATTAACGACAGTTTTGATGTTGCTTTGTCGCAACTGATTTCCGTAGTGACAGCCTCCCGCCTGAACTTCAAAAGTCAGGCCGTTCGCCACCGCAATCAACTTATTGCGCTTGGTGTTCCTGTCTGATCCCTACCTGCTGAAACGATTTTCCTATTCTGATAAAAAAACAAAATGGCACGTGTAACTGTTGAAGATTGTCTCAAGAAGATTCCGAACCGCTTTGAGATGGTTCTCTGCGCGGCTTATCGCGCCCGCCAGCTCAATGAAGGTCATGCACCTCGCGTTGACGCCAAGGATAAGCAAACCGTGATTGCTCTGCGTGAAATTGCGCAGGGCAGTGTTTCTCGCGAAGTGCTCGAACGAGTCTCCTAACATTGAGACAACTGGCAGTTGCTAGCCCGACTGCCGCAAGCAAAAACCAAGCGCTGCCTATCCATCAATAAAAATTCGGGCGGCGCTTTTTGTTTTCACTTAACCTCCGGAAAGGTCATATGCTGTTTACCGCCCCTCAAACAGCCCCGGCAGCTCCGCTCCCCGGCATCATTCGACCGCACTTTCCCCGTACGGGTCAGTCAAACGAAGACGACTACGATGCCGCATATCTTGATGCGCGCCCCAACGATGTCGTCGGACAGGAAGCCGACCTTCCTCTTTTTTCTCCCGTTGAAAAAGTCACGCAGGTCGTGACCTCTTCCGAACTGCTTGCCCGCTGCAGTCAGTTTCTTTCTCGTGCCGACGTTGATCGTATTCGTCAGGCCTTCATGTACGCCGACGACGCCCATCTCGGTCAGTTCCGTAAATCCGGCGAACCCTATATTACGCACCCATTGGCCGTTGCCAATATTCTGGCTGAGTGGCGTTTGGATGCCACAACGATTTGCGCGGGACTCATGCACGACGTGCTCGAAGACACCAAAGTCGCCAAAATCGAGATGGCCGAGCGCTTCGGCGTTGAGATCACAGAATTGGTAGACGGCGTCAGCAAACTCGACAAACTGCGCTTTTCGTCCAATGAAATTGCTCAGGCCGAGAGTTTCCGCAAAATGCTGCTTGCCATGAGCCGCGACGTACGCGTTATTTTCGTTAAGCTAGCTGACCGTCTGCACAATCTGCGAACACTCGGCGTGATGCGTCCGGACAAACGACGCCGCATTGCCAAAGAAACACTGGAAATTTATGTTCCGATTGCCCACCGCTTGGGGCTCAACACCGTTTTCCGAGAACTGCAGGAACTCTCTTTCTTCAACCATTATCCCCGCCGTTACGAGGTCCTTCGCGAAAACGTGATTCTCACGCGCGGCAATCGCAAAGCCGTCCTTGAGCGAATTTTGCGTGAAACACGTACGGCGCTGCCCAAAAGCGGAATCATCGCTCAGGTCCAAGGACGAGATAAAACCATCTACGGTATCTACAACCGCATGCGCGATACGCATGCGTCCTTCTCCGACGTTTTGGACATTTACGGCTTTCGCGTCATCGTGCGTACGCGCGAAGAATGCTATCTGACGCTGTGTGCACTGCACCAGCTATACAAACCCGTCCATAACCGCTTTAAAGACTTCATTGCCATTCCCAAAGCCAACGGTTACAGAAGTCTGCACACCACGGTAATCGGCCCCTACGGCACTCCTGTCGAATATCAAATCCGTACGGAAGAAATGCACCGCATTGACGAGATGGGCATTCTTTCGCACTGGATTTACAACGATGCCATGGACACGACCGGCATTCAGAACATGGTGAAGTCGTGGCTGCAAAGTCTTATGGAAATTCAGCGCACCAGCGCTGACAGCAAAGAATTTCTGGAAAACATCAAGATCGACCTCTTCCCTGATCGCGTTTACGTCTTTACTCCCAGAAGTAAGATCGTCAGTCTTCCGCAAGGGTCTTGTCCGGTCGATTTCGCCTACCAAATTCACACCGACGTCGGCAACAAAGCGATCGGATGCCGAATCAACGGCGAGAATCAGCCGCTTTCCACTGTTCTCAAAAACGGCGACATGGTGGAAATCATCACTGCTCCCGACGCTGAACCCGATCCTCAGTGGATTAGTTTCGTACGAAGCGGCAAAGCTCGCGCTGAAGTGCGTCAGTATCTGCGAACCCGCAATACCGAGGAGTCTGAAGCGCTTGGCAGAAAAGTGTTGGCAAAGGCGGCAAAACTCGCTCACCTCGACTTGGATGCAGTTCCCGAGAACGTCTGGCGTGAGGTGCTTAAGGATGCCTCCATTGCAAGTCTTGAGCAGCTTCACGTAGACATCGGACTCGGACATCTCCCCGCTACCGGAATCGTCGGTCAAATCAAAACGCTTCTGCAAGAACACAAGACTGACCGCACACCTTCAGAAGCTGCCGTTACCATCCGCGGAACAGAGGGAATGGCTGTGCAGTTAGCAACCTGCTGCCACCCGGTTCCGGGAGACAGCATTTGGGGCTTTATGCGTAAGGGACACGGTCTGTCCGTACATCGTGCTGACTGCGAACATGTCGCCCGCGGCAGACAAAACGCACCACAACGTTGGATGGCGCTAGCTTGGCAGTCTGATAATCCCGAAGACTCACGCTTTGCCGTGCCGCTTGATCTGGAAGTCACGGATGACCGTGCAGCTCTTCCCTCCATCGCCGCCGAACTCAGTGCCTCCGGTTCTTCCATCGTAGGCATGGATGTCGGAGCCAATCCAAGCGGTCACGATAAGCTTAATTTGATGATTCTTGTCAAAAGTCGACTGCATCTGATGCACATCATGCGCGCGCTCAAGCGTATTCCGACCGTGCTCAATATCGCTCGACGACTAGATGGCGACAAACGACTCCAACTTCCTTCGGAAGACTAATTGGATACAACAAAGGGCTCTTCGGAGCCCTTTAATTTTGCCAGTCAAATCAGATTTTTCCGCCGTAGTTTTTCAAATAGTAAAACCGCACGTACTTTGCCAACGTGTAGAAGTAATGATTGACGGAAAAAATAAAACCCAGTTTCCCATCCAAAAAACCACGATTGATGAAATAGACTTTAAAAAAAGCCCAGATCGGACGCAAGACAATATCACGAAAAAATCTGCAATCTCGTCCTTCTGTTTGATACTTTTCAGCCGCAAGTTTCGTATATTTGTCAAATTTTCTAAAGTAAGAATCCCAAGAGCTGTACGGATAATGAATTAAACGACCATTTAATCTTTGTTTTTTAAAAGGAGTGATTATGGTCGGATGTACTTGACCAACCACACCTGCTCCTTGCCTCGGCAACAATCTCAGTACCCAATCAGGTCTTACCACTCCATGTGATGCCGTTCCTGAGACAAAGTGATTCTCTCTTTGAATCTCATAAGAAATATCCTGCCCTTTTTCGGAAACGGCTTTTTCAAGGGACTCCCTCAGTTGAGGGGTTACTCTTTCATCAGCATCCAATAAAAAAATCCACGGCTGTGTTGCCTTCTGAATTCCAAATGTCTGTTGAGCTCCCCAATCACCATTCATCGGTCTTTGAAAGATTTTGGCTCCTAATGTTGAAGCAATTTGCATCGTCTGATCGGTACTTCCATCGTCAATAACGATGACTTCTTGTACAAATGCACAACTATCTAAACAGGCCTGAATATTGTTCTCTTCATTCCTAGTCAACAGAACGACACTAATTGGTAATTTTTTCTCTGACATAAATTTTTATTACTTGTATTCCGTCTCAACAACAGAGCTTGATCTGCGCATCAACTAACTCAGCTCAAGTTACTCGTATGCAACTGAAATAATTTCTAAAATCTCCACTCGAGCCGGATGCTCTATCGTGGCCGGAGTCGGCAACTTTACGCTGTCACCCTCGCGCTGCTTCAGCAGTACGCGGGCAATAGGACTTACCCAACTCACGTCTCCATTTTCAGGATCTGCCTCATCAATACCCACAATACGAATGGTGTGTTCCGTACCATTCGTCAAATTTTCGTATGTTACGGTCGCACCGAAAAACACCTGATCCGTTGGCGGTCTATTCTTCGGATCCACAACCTCTGCACTTTCAATCCGCTTATTGAGAAAACGAATGCGACGGTCAATTTCACGCAAACGACGCTTGCCGTACTGGTAGTCACCATTTTCGGAACGATCACCGTTGCTAGCAGCCCAACTCACAACATTGACAATGCTCGGACGCTCTACATTAACCAGATGTTCTCTCTCATCCAATAAGCGCCGATAGCAAGTCGGCGTCATATAGTTTTTTGTATTCGAAGGAAGTCCTGGAAGTTTAACTTCCTCTTCATCGTCAAATAGTAACTCTTCTGTCATCTCTTACATACCCGAGAAAATTTCCTAGCAATCTTTCCCAGTGATTTCAATCGTACTGTCCAAGCTCCCAATCCCAAGACTCTACTTCCCAGATTTTGCCAAGGGTGTTTGTCTCAATGAGATCTCTCTAGTTCTATATTTT
>DXSO01000122.1 GCA_019410445.1 Sutterella sp. | reverse complement strand
GACAGAGACCAGCACCACGATATCCATCGTGTCCTGCGTGATGAGAAAAGCAACACCCGCAAAACCCCAGATAATGCCGGTGGCTACCGACTGAATCATCCATTGCTTCAGCCATTCACGTATGTGCGCCTCGCGCTGAACGTCGGCAAGAAAATTACGCCGCAGTCGAGCCCAAAGCCAAACACTGATGCCGAGCAGTACGAGCCAACAGATCATCATCACGTGGTTGACCAACGGCCAGAATCGCGCCAACAGTCCCAGCGCCCCGATGATTTGTCCTATTAGCGAAACAGGCAAAAGACGCAGAGAAACATGTATTTGCTCGGACAAAATACGCGCCGAAGGGCGTTGATGCGCATCCCCCTGCGTCAATAAGCGCTTTATCGATTGCAGCCACTTCACGTCGGACTTCCTTTCCTCGAAAACTCACACCCACCAAAGCGGAGCGTTGGCCTGTTCGGCGCCGGGATGCTCCGTAGGAGCCGGACATCCATCGGCTCGAATTGTCATCTTGTGATCTTGCACCGACACTTCAGCATGGACGCCGAAAGGCAGACAAATTGTCCCTTCAATGTGCCCGAAAGGCAGTCCACTGACAACCGGAACAGCACACTCACTTAAGGCATCGGCCAGGCTGTATTGCGCCGCTCCTTGTCCGGAGCATCTGTCGGCTCCCGTAAAATCCGCGGCAATGATGAGCTTTTGTCGCTGCAGCACGCCGGCCAGTTTCAACTGCCAGAGCATTCGAGAAATGCGCCAAGCCGGCTCATTGATGTCTTCCAAATACAAAATCCCGCCCTCAATCCGAGGGAAATACGGTGTGCCGATCAATGAAGTAAGCACGGAGAGATTTCCTCCCCACAAAATGCCCTCGGCATGGACATCGCCGCCGCTTACTTCGAACGTTTCCTCGAAAAACGACGAACTCATCGCCCGCGTAAAGTAGCGAAGTTTTGTCTCATTCGGTTTTGCAAAAGAAGCTGCAACCGGCCCCTGCCAACTTGGCTTTTTGCATTTGGCGTACAAGGCCAAGTTAATGGCCGTCAAATCCGAAAGCCCCATGAAGACGGCATGCGCATCGGCAATTCGCCGCCAATCGATCAGATCCAGTGTTCGAACAGCTCCGCTTCCGCCGCGAATCGCCATGACCAAATCGGCACCTTCGGCACACATGGCCTGTTCAAACCCCTTCGCTCGCTGCAGATCGCTGCCGGCGAAACTCTTGTCAATACAGCGTACGTTGTCGGCTTCTCGGACTATCCAGCCCAAATCACGCAGCGCCGCCTGAGCCGCATCTATTCTCGAATGATCAATCTGCTCACAGCCGGCTTTAAGAGTCAAAGCCCTTGACGGGGCACAGATCCAAAGCTGCGGCGCAATCACAGTACCTGTTTCATTTGAGGATTCAAAACCCGGCATCCTCGCCTCCGTCAGCGCGCATCAGCAGCTTTTCTGCGCTTGGCTCTAAAGAAATCCTGCAGTATCTTCTCGCATTCCGCACGCCTGACCCCCGGAGTCATCTCCGGGCGATGGTTAAGATGCGCACGGGCGGCCACGTCAATTGCGCCGCGCATGCCGCCGCAATCCGGATCGTCCGCCCCCCAGACAACTCGAGCTATGCGAGCCATGCTACAGGCTGCGGCACACATAGGACACGGCTCGAGCGTGACATACAGCGTTGCGCCGACCAAGCGTTCGTTGCCGAGTTTGGCTGCGGCTTTTCGAATCACCAGCACTTCGGCGTGCGCCGTCGGATCATGACGCGTAATAACTTCATTGCTGGCGGCAGCTACGATATTGCCGTCCATGGCAATAACCGCCCCCACTGGCACTTCGTCTTTGTCATAAGCCATCCGAGCCATTCGCAACGCTTCCAACATCAGTCGTCGATCCATTTCCGGATCAATTTCCGCAGTTTTGGGCGCATTGATTTCTCGGTTTTTGGCCTGAAGCTGGGCCCGGACTCGATGACGTCGCCTGACCCGTTCCGCTTCAAGCTCCTGCCAATAAGACAAGACAGCCTGCGAATCGGAAAAAACTTCAGAACCCGGTGCGCAAAAATTTACTGACGCACCCGCAAGCACTGCCAACCCGCAAGCCTGCATATGTTCGAAAATTTCTTGCGAAGAACTCACAAGCCAGGCTGCGTGATGACTGCGAAAGTGCTCAAGTCGATTCAGAAAATCTTCCTGACTGAGTTCGCAACAAGAGCCGCCTTCGGACACAAAGAAAAGGGCCGTGACAAAAAATACTTCCAAGTCAAGCGGGTTGCGCGAAAGACCGCCCAAGGAGATGCCGTTGCGAAGAGTCAAACGGTTGTAGTGAGCCGCAGTTTTGTCGGTAAAACGCGCGGCATCGACTGCTTGATTGTCCACTGGCATCTCCTTTGTCGTTTGAAGGCGGCTCAAACAATTAAGCCGCAAGCATCAGAATCTTTTCAACGTCGCTCTGGCTCAGCGGCTTGAAGTGTCCCAACAAACCGCCCGCGGTAGCCGCTGCGGCAATCTCCTTGATCGGCACTTCTTTTTCTGTCAGCTCATGCAGGCGCGTCGGCAAATTCATCACCATGAGGAAGGAAGTGAATTTGGCCACAGCCAATTTGACGGTCTGTTCGGGATCGGCACCTTCCGGGACTGCCACTCCCAGAACCTTGTTGGCAAAACGCAGCACGCGCTCAGGATTGGCACTCCAGACATAGCTGAGCCAGGCCGGCGTCACAACAGCCAGTCCCGCACCGTGCGTGATCTCGCTGTCCCAACCGGAAATGGCATGTTCGATTCCATGACATGCCCAATCTTCTTCGAAACCCAAACCAAAATAACCGTTGTGCGCAAAGCTGCCCGCCAGGCCAATCTGAGCCCAACTGTCGTAATCCTGGGCGTTATCCATCAGCTTCGGGCCTTCCTGCATGATGACGCGAAGCGCCGCTTCAGCCTGCTCTGTGGTGTAGTCCACGGCCGTCGTATTGGTGAAGTAGCGCTCCATGATGTGGCTCATCATGTCAAAGACACCGGCCGAGATTTGGTTTTGAGGCAACGTAAAGAAAAGCTCAGGGTTGATAGCCGAAACCTTGGGGCGCACGTACTCGTTGCCGCAGCCGGTCTTGACGGAACCGTTGCTGATCACCATGCGGATGGACTGTTCGCTTCCTGCAGCCGGAATCGTCAGCACGCAAGCCACCGGCATCGCAGCCTGCGGAACTGCTTTTCCGCAGAAAAAGTCCCAAACATCGCCGTCGTAGACCGCACCGGCTGCTGCAGCCTTGGCCGTATCAATCACGCTGCCGCCGCCGACGGCCACGATTGCATCGATTTTCTCGCTTTTGATCACATCGATCATTTCACGCACAAGTTCAATGGTCGGATTCGGACGAACACCTCCCTTGGCAATCACCGTCATGCCTTCCTTTTCAAAGCTTTCGGTAACTCGTCCGAGCAGACCGGAACGAACAGCACTGCCACCGCCGTAAATAAGCAGTACGCGTCCGTTTTCGCCGGCAAACGGGCGAAAAGCAGCGGCAACCTTCGTTTCGGCGGCACGACCAAAGATAAGACGCGTCGGGTTGTAATACGAAAAATCAAGCATCGTTGTCATCCATTAGATTGTTTTGCACCTGCGCGAACTCTGCCCCGCGGGCGACATTAAGCGGAATCAATGCCAACAGACCCGCTACGAAAAACAGTCCCGTCACCACAATGGCCAATCTTTGATCATTGTCGGTAACCCAAGTTACGGCACCGTACGTCACCGGACCAATCACGGCCGACAGCCACAGTGCCATATTCCATATTCCATAAAACCGCGCCAATTGCTTTTCAGGAGCGAAAACACCGACCAATGCTCGGCCGGCCGACTGACTCGACCCCATCGCCAAGCCCGCCAAGTTGGCAGCAACCCAAAAAACAGCGCTCGTCTGCGCACTTGCCGCCGTTGCAACCATGGCAATCCACAGCAACAGCGTCAGAGCCAGGGCAAGTTTGTGCCCGATTCTATCCTGTACATAACCAAAGCCAAAAGCTCCCAGCGCGGCGGTGATATTCACCAACAGCACCATTACGAGCGTCTCCGTGAGTCCAAACCCCATCACGGAAGATGCATAAACCGCAGCAAGCGTAATGACGGTGGCAACACCGCATTGGTATAAAAATCCGCAAACGACAAGATAACGAAAGTCCTTGAAGGCAACCAGCGTCTCAAGTGTTTTGACCCGATCTGCATCCTGTTTGAGACTTGCTTTCAGCTGCTCAACCCCATGAATTTGAGCAACGGCTCGTTCTTTGAGCCAAATGAAAACCGGCAGACTCACCACGAGAAATACCGCAGCCGTAATCAGATTGGTCGCGGCAACCAATGCATCCATTCCGTAGCCCTGCGACTGCCCGATCGTAACCACCGCCAGGCAAAGAGCCAATGTCAGCAAGCCTCCGACATAGCCAAGCGACCATCCCCAGCCCGAAACCTTTCCGAGAGATTCCGGCTTGGAAATTTCCGGCAGAAACGCCGAATTAAGTGACTCGCCAACGTTGTATCCGACATAGCTCACAATCAGCATCGTGACTGAGAGCACGTAGCTGCCCGGCCCAGAAAAGGCAAGCATCGCCGTTGCGAACACACATAAAAGCGTTGCGGCAACAAGCCACTTTTTTTTCGAAGCCGTCAAATCAGCCACCCGGCCAATGGTCGGCATCAAAAACATGGAAATGGCATTGGCCGCACCGACCGCACAACTCCACAGAAATGTCGCCCAAGAAGCGTTTCCGCAAACCGTCGATACAAAATAAGCATTGAAAACCGCCGTCAGCACAACGGTGCTGTAGCCAGAATTTGCAGCGTCAAACAAGGCCCATCCGAGAGCCTCTTTCGGACCAACGCCTTCTTTAAGAGCATTGCGTTCAAATAAGTTCATAGGGCTTAATCATCAGCAAAAGGACAGCCCGTCATCAAACTCGACCAATAGTTGACAAACGAAAGCACGCTGTCGTTTTGCTCAATTCCCGACAGAGAGGATCCCGCCTGCGTTTCGATTTGTTCGAGCATGACATAAGCATTGTTCAGAAACAGCCGAGCGGCGATTTCAATCATTTCGTAATCATCGCTCGGAAGCGTTCCTCCGAGCGCCTCGCGAACTTTCTCTCCCATACCTTCGCGCAGATAAGAAGCCAAACCGACCGGATTCCAGGCTTCTGCCGTCGCGAAATGACGATTGCGTCCGGAAAACGTATCGGTCAGCCATTGAACCAACCGTAGATCAGCCTGCACAAGATCCTGTTGAGTGAGTTTGCCTTCAGAAGCATCCACCGCACGCTGAGCCGTGTTTTTCACCGCCTGCAGCAGTATGCGCTCCACGACATCAATGGAGGCCAGACTCGGCAACCCTTCGGCCTTGGAAGAAAAATCACCGCAACGCCCCGAACGACAGGATCCGCAATTGCTCATTTCGTTGTATTCCTTACTTTGTGTTTTTAAG
>DXSO01000121.1:4525-5475 GCA_019410445.1 Sutterella sp. | reverse complement strand
GTGCCACATGTGCCTTGGCTGTGACGGCCATCGGCGGTCTTTGGTTTTACGGTATCTACGCTGCCGGCAAGGCTTTTGATGAAACGGCAATCGGGCATTTCGGAAATGTGCTGCCTGCTGAACTTTCGGCTCGTGTCACAAAGTACGAGGTCGGATTTTTCAAAAAAACCTTCGATGTTTCGTTTGAAGCCGTCGGAGGCGTTCCGCTGGGAGCTTTTCACGGTGTTGCTTATCCGGGCATCAATACCAAGGTTGTGCTGACGCGCGCTCCGGACATCAATTTTGAGCAGTCTCTGCTGCGAGGGGGCGTACAAAATTTCGATGATGTCATTGAACTGAGCTACACGGCATGGGATGCTTTGACAGCGCGTTCGCTTCCATTGCCGAGTGCGCATCTAACTTACAAGATCAAGCCTTTTACGATTGTGGCCGATGGGCAGTGCAGTTTTGAGGAATTTCGTCTTGATATTGAAACGGGACGAACCGTCAAAATCAGTGCCAGTACGCCAGGGTTGAGTTGTCGTCCGATCGGTCAGCCAGAACTTAAGCTCGGACGCTTTGATTTTTCTTTTGTCTCTCAAGCTGAACCCATTGCAAAAGCTTTGAATGGTGAAGACGGCGGATTGGCAGAAACATCACTAAAGCTCAGTATGGGGCCGATGTTTGGAGGGGCTTTTCGTCATGACGGCGTTGATCTCGATATGAAGCTTTTTGCCGAACCTAAAAGTGAAACATGGACTGAAACCGTTGATTTTAAACTTAAAAATCCGACTTCTCCAGCTCTTTTCCTTGAACTTGGGCAACTTGGGGAGATTGACTACATTGACGGGACGATGCGGATTGCGGGAATTACGCCTCAGTTGAGTGATTTGTTTTCGCAGGGGCTGCTTGCTGCAGACGAAAGCCAAGCCGATTGGCTGACGCTTGCGGTAATTCAGGCCATAGAAAGC
>DXSO01000121.1:0-4515 GCA_019410445.1 Sutterella sp. | reverse complement strand
CACTTGACCCGTTTGCAGTGTCGATTCGCGGAAATGAGGCCGTTGTCAGCGGGACAATTGCCGGTGAAAAAATGGCAGGGACAAACCAGATTGTCGGACGGTTTGCTTTCGAGGCCAATGACGGTATCGTTCCGCCGGACATTCTTGCAGATGCGTTGGCGCAGGGTTTTGTAAAACGAGATAAGGACAAAATTCGCAGTGAGATTGTTCTTACGCCTCAATACGGTACTGCAAACGGACTGCAGTTGTATTGATAGAGTGAAAAAATCAGTAAAAAACAGGTAATCTCAGTCTGAATAAGACGAGTCAGAAAAAAATGTCGGAACGATTTGCTTTTTTCTGAAAGTTATGTACAATTCGCATCTCTTCGGTGGCGAAGACGCCCTGAAGAGATTAAAAAGTGTGCCGGTGTAGCTCAGCTGGTAGAGCAGCGCATTCGTAATGCGAAGGTCGGATGTTCGAATCCTCTCACCGGCACCACTTTCCTTCCTCTAGCGGAAGAAGCAAATTGCCTCAATCGCCTTTCGGTGTTGAGGCTTTTTTGTTATTCAAGTCCGAAGTGATTCGTCTTGAAGGTCAACTGAATTAAAAGTTTGTTTTTTCAGTGCTAGGGGCTTGATTTTTTTTAAGAAAGTGAATAACATAGCACGCTTTCACATCCTTGCCGCACCGATACGACGCTCGGGTGGCTTATTTCCGTAAGGAGGAATCAATGCGTCATTATGAACTGTGCGTCATCGTGCATCCGGACCAGTCTGAACAGGTTCCCGCGATGATCGAACGTTACAAGAATCTCGTCCTCGAACAGGGTGGTCAGATCCACCGTGTTGAAGACTGGGGCCGTCGTCAACTCGCCTACCCGATCCAGAAGCTCGTCAAGGCTCACTATGTTCTCATGAACATCGAATGCACGGACGCTACGCTTGCTGAAATCGAAAACGGATTCCGTTTCAACGACGCCATTCTGCGTCACCTCGTTGTCAAGACCAAGAAGGCTGAAACTGCTCCTTCCGTCATGATGAAGAGCGTTGAAAAGGAAGAAGCCAAGAAGGTTGCAGCTGAACCCGTCGCCGCTGAAGCCGCGGAAGAAGTCGCTGAACAGGCTTAATCCAAACAGATTTTTAGATCGTCGCGAGAGTGGATTCTGAAAACAACATCGTTTTGGATGCAGTTCTGCTGGAAAAAAAGGAACTGTGTTACACGCCTGCGGGCGTAGCCGTTTTCGAAGCCGGGTTTCACTATTCCGGACAACAACTTGAAGCGGGAGCGATGCGAAAGGTTGAATTTGATTTCACAGCGATGGCGTTTGCCGATACGGCAAAGCAGCTCGATGAGATTCAGCCGGGAACGAAATTGCATATGCGAGGTTTCCTTGCTCAGCGTTCCGTCAGAAACACGAAGCTGACGATCCACATCACGGAATTCAATATTAGGAGTTGAAAAATGGCTTTTGGTGCAAAAGGTAAGGGCAAGCCCCGCCGTGCCAACCAACAGAATGCGCTCTTCAAGCGCAAGAAGTTCTGCCGTTTCACGGTTGAACACGTCGAACAGATCGACTACAAGGATATCGACACCCTGCGTGACTTCATTCAGGAAAACGGCAAGATCATGCCGGCTCGCCTGACCGGTACGAAGGCTCACTATCAGCGTCAGCTCGACACGGCGATCAAGCGTGCTCGCTTCCTCGCTCTGTTGCCCTACACCGACAACCAGGGGACCCGTTAATCATGCAAGTCATTCTTCTCGAAAAGATCAATCACCTCGGTGATCTCGGTGCCATCGTTAAGGTTAAGGATGGCTATGCTCGTAACTTCCTGATCCCCCAGGGACACGCCAAGCGTGCAACCAAGGCTGCGATCGAAGAATTCGAAGCTCGCCGTGCCGAACTCGAACGCCTGCAGGCTGAACGCATTGCAACGGCTCAGGATACCGCTGCCAAGCTCGACGGTCAGACGATCGAAATCTCGAGCAAGGCTGGTGTTGACGGCCGTCTGTTCGGTTCCGTGACCAACGCCGACATTGCTGAAGCTGTTGCCAAGCTCGGCTTCCAGATCAAGAAGAGCCAGGTTCGTACGCCGCTCGGCGCTATCAAGAGCGTGGGCGAATTCACGATCACGATCGGCCTGCTCTCCGACATTACCGCCGACATCGTCGTGCGCGTGGTTGCCGAAGCTGCCTAATTTTCTTGACGCAGCCTTGTCAAAGACTGCGGCCTGAATATAGGACTCAAACCGGATCTTTTTCCTTGAGGAAAAGGTCCGGTTTTTTTATTTGCAATCAGGCAAATGTGAGTTCGACCAAGAGCATGTAACCGCTCGTTGCGCAACTGTCGTCTTAGGCTTGACTTCCGTTAAGATAGAGCACCCTGAAAAGATCTTAAATTGCTTTGTGTTGTTGATATGACGATGATTGAAGACGAATATCCCGTCGATGACATTCCGGCCGTTGCCGCTGAAGATATCCTGCCTGATGTGCCGCTTGCGGCGACAACTCCCGTGACAGCGTCCGCGCATCACGATCTGGAAGTTGCCGCCGTACGTCTGCCGCCGCAGTCTGTGGAAAGCGAGCAGAGCGTCTTGGGCGGCTTAATGCTCGATAACAACGCGTTCGATCAGGTTGCCGATGTGCTCACGCCCGACGATTTTTATCGTCGAGAGCATCGCGTAATCTATGAAAAGATTCAGCAGATGTGCTCCGAAGGGCGTCCTGCCGACATCGTGACTGTCTACGGGGAGTTGGAATCCGAAGACAAAGCCCGTGAAATCGGCGGCCTTGCATATCTCAATAATCTGGTCAACAGCACGCCAGCGGCGGCCAATATCCGTCGTTATGCGGAAATCGTGCGAGATCGCTCGATTCTTCGACAGCTCATCACCGCTGGTGAAGAGATTGCCACAAGTGCTCTTTCGCCTGAGTCGGCTGATGTGCCGACGCTTCTTGATCAGGCCCAGGCCAAGGTCTTTGCCATTGACGAAAAGTCCAATAAAGGCAAACGTGGTTTCCGTGTTCTCGAAGAGCTCGCCGGAGAAGTGACTCAGGAGATGCAGAGTCTCTATCAAATGCGAGACACGAGTGAAGTGACCGGGTTGCCAACGGGATTCCGGAAACTGGATTCGATGACGGCGGGTCTGCAAAAGGGCGATTTGATCATTGTGGCGGGTCGTCCTTCGATGGGTAAAACTTCCTTGGCCATGAATATTGCCGAGTACGCCGGTCTGACACTGAAAATGCCTGTGGCGATTTTCTCAATGGAAATGAGTTCGGTGCAGCTGTGCAAGCGTCTGATCAGTTCGGTCGGGCGCATTGATGCGCAGAAAATGCGTCGAGCCCGCTTTGACGACGGAGACTGGGCGCGCTACACCGAAACCGTCAGTTTGATGAGTCAGGCTCCGTTTTACATTGACGATACGGGTAATTTGTCTGTCAATGAACTCAGAAGTCGAGCTCGTCGATTGGCGAGAAAAACCGGCGGACTGTCTCTGATTGTCGTCGACTACCTGCAGCTTATGAGAGGTTCCTCCAAGAGTTCATTGGAAAACCGAGCCACGGAAATTTCAGAAATTTCTCGTGGTCTGAAAGGTCTTGCACGTGAAATGGATGTTCCCATCATTGCGCTCTCTCAGCTTAACCGCGGCGTGGATGCTCGAGCTGACAAGCGCCCGATGATGAGCGATCTTCGAGAGTCCGGCGCTATCGAACAGGACGCCGACATCATCATGTTCATTTATCGCGACTGGGTTTACAACAAGGAAACGGGAGATCCCAACATCGCTGAGATCATTATCGGCAAGCAGCGTAACGGTCCTACGGGTGTTATCAATATGCGCTTTGACGGACAGTTCACTCGCTTTGATAATTTGGCCGAAGACGGCGATGTGCCTCCGGGCTACGAATAACCCGAACAAGGAGTCAAGCGCTTATGATCGAAACATTGTTGGCAGTGGACTGGACGGGGATCGCTCTGTGGATCTGCGTTGTCGCTCTGATTGCGTGCGGCGTTGCCGGCACGGTGGTTCCGGCACTGCCGGGTATTCCCATGATTTTTCTCGGCGGATTGCTGGCTGCGTGGATCGGGGATTTTGAACACATCACATGGGTGCCGTTGGTAGTCCTCGGCATACTCACCATTATCGGATTGGTGGTCGACTGGGTCGCGCAGACCATGGGGGCTCAAAGGGCAGGTGCATCCAAGTGGGGCATTCTGGGGTCGCTGATCGGAACGATCGCAGGGCTTTTCATGGGGATATTCGGCATTCTCTTCATGCCGCTCATCGGAGCCTTCATCGGCGAATACATTGCGCAGCGAGATTTGCGCATCGCAAGCAATGTCGGTTGGGCAACCTGGGTCGGCATGATGGTGGGAACGGTTGTCAAACTTGCGCTCTCATTCGTAATGATCGGAATCATCTGTTTTGCACTTTGGTTCTGAAAAAACGACTGCAAATAAAAAATCGGGGAGCTTGAACTGTCCCCACTTTGTGAGACAGGTTTTTAACTAAGCGCGGATCAAACCTA
>DXSO01000120.1:4434-5499 GCA_019410445.1 Sutterella sp. | reverse complement strand
GCGAGGTCTGTCGGAAGACAGCAATAGGCGTGAGAGACCATCTTTTAGCTGCAGTTTGATCAGACAACAAAAAAGGAGAGCGGGGGAATGCTCTCCTTTAAGCTGCAATGCAGCGATTACTTCAAGGGCTGAGCGGGTTTGCGCGGAACCTTGCAGCCGAGAATTTCTTTGGTCAGCTGATCATAGGTGTAAATTTCGCCGCCGTACTTTTTCTGGAACTCAACAGCGAGTTCCTTGGTGGGTAGCGGAGCAAAGGACTTGCCCATCGTGGCCTTGCGGCTGGAGCCGCCGACGAACCAGGCCTTCTTGGCATCAATAAAGGCATCATCCGAAGGCTTTTCCCAGTCGGTCTTGGAAACATCGTGCACGTAGATGCCGGCAATCTGATCATTTTCACCAAGACGCTGCAGCGTGCAGAGCATGCACTTGCTGGCGCAGAATTTATAAACATTGCCGTTTTTCATCACGATTTCTCCCTTGGGGCCGGGGTACTTCGTGATCCACATGTCGCAGGCGTGGCACTGATCTTTGTCAGTGATCGGCAAAGTGCCGTCGGCAGCCTGAACGGCACCGACAGCAACAAGCGAAGCCAGTGCGGCAATAATTGCGTTTTTCACAATTTTCTCCTGTTTTTTTAATGTAAATGGAGCACTTTTGTTTGGGGTAAAAAATGCGCTCTCTGTTTCTCATCTTACAGGAGTGCTTAATGTGCTTTCAGCACTGAACGGTCGTTCGTTTTATACGATATGAAAATTGATGAATGTTTGCGCAATTACCCTGATGGAGGAGACGCAGATCAATACTTAAATCAAGTGCCGATTGTTTGCTTAGGAGTTTGATTTAGATCAAAACGGCAATGGTACAAGATCGAATATTGCTTGTGGTGCGACACCGCTCCGTTTGATTGAAAGTGAGTGCTTCAATATTTCTCACAATCAAGCAGCTTGCTTCACTCATAGATATTTCTCTTTTAATAAATTCATGAAATCACAATTTTTGTAGCAAAAATGACGGTTTTTATTGTTTGTGGCTATTGAGGTGGCGAAGAAACAAGTTGCTCGGTGG
>DXSO01000120.1:0-4424 GCA_019410445.1 Sutterella sp. | reverse complement strand
CTTAAAAAAATTCAACCGAGGGCAAGATAAGTCATTTAATTCAGCCTGCTTTTCTTATGGTTTTCACCGTCTGCTGCAGGATTAATTTCGCAAAACACTGCCAATAGAAACAATTGGAAAAAAATCACTGATTGAGCTTAACGTTTTTGTTAAGCAAATCGAATGATTCCAATAACTAGACTGCAACGAGTGGAGAGGTGTTCCCTCAAAAAACGGCCGTAGAAGCCTTAATCAGGAAATGCCGTCATCTTTAGACCAAATCAGTGATACAACCCCATGATTCAACGACGTCACTTGCTTTTAGCATCCGCCTTGTCTTCCGTAACCGGATTAACCTATGCTGCCGAGCCTTATGTAGCGGGCAAGCACTATTTCAATGTTGTTCCTCCGGTGCGTACGAGTGCGAATCAAATAGAAGTCTTCTTGTTTTTTGCTTATTTCTGTCCTCATTGCATTCAGTTTGAACCGATTGTGCAGGAATGGGCTAAGACTCTGCCGAAAGACGTTGTTCTGCGAGTCTGTCCCGTGGCCTGGCGTCCGAGCATGCTGCCGTTTACTCAAGCGTATTTCGCGCTCGAAGCTCTTGATTTGCATGACAAGCTTCACATGAAGTTTTTCGAAAGCGTTGTTTATCAGGAGCGTCCCTATGACCTGAACAACGGTACAGCAGATATCCGTGGTTTCATGGTGGACAACGGCGTGGATGGAGCCTTGTGGGACAAAACGATGAATTCATTTTCCGTACACAACAAGGCACGTCAGGCTTCAATGACCTGGCAGATGAACGGCATTGACAGTACTCCGAGTGTCGGAGTGGCGGGTCTTTATACAACGGGACCCCATCTGGTTGGTACGCGCCGCGGAACACTGGATTGTTTGAACTATCTCATTGACAAGGCTCGAAAAGAACGAAAAGCCTAATTGTTGAAGACAAGGCCGGAGACTCCGAAGAGAGCCGGCCTTGTTTTTTTATGAAGCGAGATGGAGGAGAGAAGATAATGAAAACAGTTAAATCGGTTGTCACAACATCCGCATTCGTGGTTGCTCTGGCTTTCGGAGTTTCAAACGTCTGGGCAGTCGGAGGTCCGGCCGGCACCAAGGTCACTTTTCCCGTTCAAGGAGATCTTGGGGAGATTGTGAATAATCCTTACGACATTGCTCCGCTTACTTCCGTTATTCGCAACGGCGGTTATGTACTGCTTCAGGCTCATGTTCGTGTTCTGCCGAAAAAGGGTGGAGTGGAAATTGCGTATGACGTGGGTCCGACGACATTGCGCACCCATGGCGGCATTCCGGTTTTCGGACTGTATCCGGACTATAAGAATACGGTTGAAGTGACTTACACTCGACTCAAAAAGGGCAAACAGGAAACAAAAACCGAGCGTTACAGCATCTGGACAGCTCCCGTATGGCTTGATTCGTCCTGGGTTGGCGGACGACCATACAAAACCTTCGATGTCGAGGTCACAAAAAAAGCTCCGAAGGAGTTCCAGGATCGTCTTTACTTCATCAACAATCTTCTGCCGACTTCGCCAAAAGGCTCTCGTTTTATCTGGGACAATCCGACCGGAGGCGCTTTGCAATGGCAAAAGTATCCTCAGAATGCAATCGTTGACACAACCGGTGAAGTGCGCTGGTACATGCAGCCGCAAACCATTTTCAATCCGCGGGATATTTATCGCAGCGGCGTCATGATGGGGTTCCATCAGAATGAAGATGGGGCTCTTTCCTGGGGGTTCGGCCAGCGCTATGTCAAATATGATCTCATGGGTCGTGAAATTTTTGACCGCCGACTTCCGGAAGGGTACGCTGATTTCAGTCACGCCATGGCTATCGGCAAGGACGGCCATTATTTCCTTCGAGTCAGTTCTGCTGATTATCGCCGCGCTGATGACACGCGAGTGCATACCGTACGCGACGTCATCATCGAAGTGGATGCCAACGGAAACGTTGTGGATGAGTGGAGACTGTTTGACATCCTTGACCCGCAGCGCAACATTGTGGTGAAGTCGATTGACCAAGGCGCGGTCTGTCTTAATGTTGATTTGTCTCAGTCAGGCAAAACGCTCACGGAAGAGCAGATTGCAAAACTGGAAGCTCAGCATGCATTCGGAGATATTGCGGGGACAGGCATTGGCCGCAACTGGGCTCATGTCAATTCCGTCGACTATGACGCTAGTGACGACTCAATCATTATTTCATCCCGCCACCAATCCGCTGTCGTAAAGATCGGCCGCGACAAGAAAGTCAAATGGATTCTGGCGGCTCCCAATGGTTGGAATAAGGATTTACGAGAAAAAATCCTCACACCGGTTGATGCAAAGGGAAATCCTTTGACGTGTCGTCTTGGGGTTTGTGACGGAGGCTTTGATTGGACATGGACTCAGCATACGGGTTGGAAAGTCGATGAACTCAGCAAAGGGGATGAGCTTTACCTAACTGTCTTTGACAACGGAGATGGTCGGGCATTCAAACAACCTGAAAATCAGGACGACAAGTACAGCCGTGCCGTGCTCTATAAGATTGATCAGAAGAAAATGACTGTTGAGCAAGTCTGGGACTATGGGAAAAAGCGAGGCAAAGAACTCTACAGTGCCGTAACCTCATCCGTCGAGTACAAAAAGGATAAGAACTCAATGCTTGTCTACTGGGCTTCGGCCGGACTTAAGGCCAAAGACGGTCCGTATCCGGTGTTGAGTGAATTCCGCTACGGAGAGTCTGATCCTGTATTTGAAATGAAATTCAAGGGGACGATGGGATATCGTGCTCTGACAATTGATCTTGACAAAGCATTTGAACGCTAAGTTTCTTGACCGTGACAAGCATCGAGGTTAATTTTCGATGTTTGTCACGGAGAGATAAAAAGTCTTTTAGAAACAGCACATTGAAAATACTTGCTCGAAATGTGCTTTTTGCAAGGCGAGTGAGTGAAATTATTTTTTCACAAAAATGCTTGCATATTTCAAAAAGAGTAGGCATAATGCTCGCTCCTCCGATTCGGAGCGAAAGAAAAAAATTGATCTGATTGATTCAGAGACCGCGGAAGGATGGCAGAGTGGTTGATTGTACCGCCCTGGAAAGGCGGCATGTCCAATAGGGCATCGAGGGTTCGAATCCCTCTCCTTCCGCCACCGTACACTAGACCCTGTAACCCAATAGTTACGGGGTTTTTTGTTATTCGCTGGTGAAGTGGTATGGAATTTTTGGACACAAAGGAGTCCAAAGCCATGCCTATTGCGCAAGAGATATAACAACAAGCCTGCGAGGGGCTTTTACATTTTCAACCCAAGAGAGAACTGGCCAGAGAATTGGGAATTTCTGTCGGAGCCGTTCGGGATTGGTCGATTTATATTCGTCATGGATTCTTTGACTGGATCAGCGAGCCGTACGTCGGCCAACGTAAGGAACTGTTGTACAAGGCCGTCGAATACTGGTTTGATCAGTATCCGATCGGCTACACCGACGTCGCCGTAAAGTTCGGCATCAGACCGGGCACGCTGTTCAGTGCCGTCAGGCGCGCAGTTGCTAAACTGCCGGAGCAACTGCGTCCCAAGCACATTCATTTTTGGGACATTCGGACAAAATCAGCTCCAGGAAGATTCAGAATGGCCATCGAAAAACTCTCGGATATTCCCGCCGATCGCGCATTGAGCACAGCCGAAAGAAAGGCGCTTTTCGAAGAACTCAAAGATGCCCGAACACGTTTGGCTTGCGCGGAATCTTTGCTGGAAATCGCCGTAGAAAGCTGCAGGGACGAACTCAAAAAAAAGAGTTGCAGCGGCAGTTGGAGCTCACGAGAAAGGCTTTGAAGTCGTTCGGATCTGTCGGGTAATGAAATTATCCAGGAGCACGTTCTACGCATCGCAAAAAACAACGTTGAAGCAGAGTAAAGACGTAGATTTCGTAGAGAAAATCACTGCGATTCAAAACGATTTTTTCTTTACGATCGGGCGTCGTCGCATGGGAACGCTTTTACAGCGACACTTCGGCATCAGCGTTTGTGAGACGACGCTGCAGCGAGTGATGAGTCGCCACAGTCTCAGTGCGCGCATTCGATAAGTTCGCAAGGCAAGCCGCAAGCGGGACGAGCATGCAAACAAGATCTTCCGGACAATTTGCTCAACCGAAAGTTTCAGGCTGATAAGCCGCTGCATAGAAGGGGGACGGATGTAACGTACGTGCCGTATTTCGAGAATGGGCAGTGGCATTGGGGTTATTTGTCGTTGGTGCAGGATTTGTATGACCGCTCCATCGTTGCCTGGGGTTACTCCAAAAAACAGGACATACGACTGGCCGTATCAACACTGCAAATCCTTTCCTTCCGGCAATTGGAACCGGGAGCCATGCTCCACAGCGACCGTGGCTGTATCTATACGGCCGGCGTCTTCAGAGACTTGGTGGCGCGAATGGGGCTGACGCATAGC
>DXSO01000012.1:20056-26487 GCA_019410445.1 Sutterella sp. | reverse complement strand
TGGGTGGTGTGGGAGGTCGCCCGTGGAATTAATCCACGGGCTCCTACCCGATTTGGAAAGTGCAAGTGACTGGAGTAGTCCGGATTATTTTGCACAGAAACCAAGCGTTTGGATAATGATGAGAATTCTTCGAATGGGTATTTCTCGGAGAAATTGGAAGTGATGTGGTGATTGGGAAGATAGAGCTTGCAGGGAATCTGTTCGTATTGAATTGCTGATTGGAGTGGACTGGTGAACGGATAGAAAAAAAACGAGGTTGCCGGAGGATGCGGCAACCTCGTTTTGAAAGGCAGAAGGCTTACTGATTAGAGAACTGTTTCTGAGTTCTTTCGTAAGTTTCCAGTTTGGCTTCAAAATCTTCCAGACTCTTGGTGACGATCTTATGCAAAGCGATAAGAGCAATGAGGTTGGGAATGACCATCAGGCCATTGAAAAGATCCGCCAAAGCCCAGACCAAATCCACTTTGAGCGTTGCGCCGACTACGATGAAGACGCACACAATCAAACGATAAGGAAGCAACGCTTTTTCCGAGAAAAGGAAGCGTACGTTCTGCTCGGCAAAAAAGTACCAACCGATGATGGTGGAATAAGCAAAGAAGAACAAGCAAACCGCAACAAAGCCAACGCCTAGAGAGCCAAGGCCGACGTTGTAGGCTTTCTGCGTGAGAGCAATGCCGGTCGTTTGGAAATCCAGAACCCCGGTTACAAGAATGACGATGCCCGTAAAGGTCACAACGATGAGGGTAGCGAACACACCAAAAATAGCCACAAGCCCTTGTTCGGCCGGGTGATCTACTTTAGCGACTGCGTGTGCATGAGGAGTGGAACCCATGCCTGCTTCGTTGGAAAACAGACCACGAGCAACACCGAACTGCATGGCTTTGGCTACCGTGAGACCGAGTGCTCCGCCCATGACGGCCTGAGGGTCAAAGGCTGCCGTAAAGATCAGTCGGAATGCATTTCCAAGTTCGCCAATGTGGCAGGCGATGACGTAAGTACCGCCGATAATGTAGATCGCGGCCATAAAAGGAACGATTTTTTCGGTGACGCTGGCCAGACGGGCTACGCCGCCGAAGAATACGGCTCCGGAAAGGATGGCGGTGACGATGCCGGTGACAATAAGCGGAACATCAAATGCTGTGTGCATAGCATTTGAGATCGAATTGGATTGCACCATATTGCCGATGCACCCCAAGGCGATGATGATGGCAATTGAGAAAAAGACAGCCATCGGACGCCACTTTTCTCCCATGCCTTTGGTGATGTAGTACGCCGGACCGCCAACGACATGGCCATTGGAATCTTGGCCTTTGAATGTTTGAGCCAGTACAGCCTCGGCAAAGATGGTGGCCATACCAAAGAAAGCGGCTATCCACAACCAAAAAAGAGCACCTGGGCCGCCGGAAACAATGGCGGTAGCCGTACCCGCAACGTTACCGGTACCGACTTGAGCAGCAATCGCAGTTGCAAGAGCTTGGAATGAACTCATACCGGTTTTGTCGGCACGTTTGCCGAAAAGAGTTGCACCGCCAAAGAGAATGCGTGTGGCTAGTCCGAACTTGCGAACCTGCACAAACCGCAGCTTGATGGAGTAAAAAATACCCGTTCCGCACAGCAACGGGATCAGACAAAAAACGCCCCATAGGACGCTGTTGATTTCACCAACAAGATGATTAAGAAAGTCCATGGCGACTTTGGCTCCGCGAGGTTGATTTGCAACAATCGTGCGACGCATCGCTAGCGATTGATACTTTGAGCTCTATCCCTGTAGTTCTTATAGGGTGGGAAAGAGACAGTCTAAAGTTTAAGTGCACCGGTTGAGACTGACCCGAAAAAAAACAGGAAAGTTCAACCAAACGCAAATTTTCTAATGATCTGTTTTTAGGGAAAATGTTGTGGATAGTCTCACAGAAGACACCCGCGTCATGGCCATCAATCATAGTTTCGGAGAACTTGTGTTCGACAGCCTCGATAACTGAAGACTCATCCTTTCCCAAAAAAGAGAAGAAAACGATTATTTTATCGCGTTTGAGGAATTTTCGCGTATTTCCTACTGATAGACAGAGGGCATTGGAAAGTTGTCGACAACTGTCATTTATGACAGTTGGAAATTTGAAAGTGAAATGGAGGTGAATGTCAGAGCAGTCGTTTTTCTCCAGATTTATCAAGTACTTGAGACGCAGGAACGAGAAATCTTATTGCATCTTGTGGTGTTGCGACTTCTGAACACAAAATATAGTATATGACTGCTTTTAATTTTGATGTCTGCCGATAAACTCTGTGACATCGACTTCCCTTTGGTTTTGAATAATGTCTGTTCAGATTGATCTTTCTCGCGATGCGTTATTTGACGAATTAGGTTTGCAGCGCCTGCGCGAGAGCTACATGCGTCCGGGAGAAATTTCTCCTCAAGAAAGATACGCGTTTGTTGCAGAAAGCTTTGCAAGCAACTCCGAGCATGCTCAACGCATCTACGACTATGCGAGTCGACATTGGTTGAGTTTTTCAACTCCAATTCTGAGTTTTGGGCGCAATAAACGAGGACTGCCCGTGTCGTGCTTTATGAGTTATATGCCCGATACGGCTGAAGGTCTAGTCAACACGTTATCCGAGGTCAATTGGCTTTCAATGCTTGGTGGCGGAGTGGGCATTCATGTGGGAATTCGGAATGCTGATGATAAAAGCGTGGGAGTAATGCCTCATTTGAAAGTCTACGATGCTGCTTGCTTGGCTTATCGGCAGGGATCCACACGAAGAGGCTCCTATGTGGCGTTTTTGTCGATTGATCATCCGGATATTGTGCAGTTCATCGAGATGAGAAAGCCCACGGGAGACCCCAATATGCGTGCTTTGAACTTGCATCATGGGATAAACATCACCGATGAGTTTATGCGCAAGATCGAAGCGAGTATGCGAGATGCGGATTATGACGATGCATGGGAACTCAAGCAGCCTGGAACGGGCAAAACGATCGAGACGGTGAGCGCTCGGGACTTGTGGCAACGTATTCTTGAGATGCGCATGCACACTGGCGAACCGTATCTCGTATTTACAGATACGGCAAATCGCGCGTTACCTTCCTGGCTTGCTGCACAAGGCTTGAAGATTCATGGTTCAAATCTTTGTACGGAAATTTTCCTGCCCACTGATGAAAAACGCACCGCAGTCTGCTGTTTGTCATCGGTGAATCTTGAATACTTTGATCAATGGAAGCAGGTGCCGCACTTCATTGAGGACGTCATGGAGTTCCTTGACAATGTATTGCAGTACTTCATTGATCACGCCCCCGACACCATTGCAAGAGCACGCTACAGTGCCATGAGAGAACGAAGTGTCGGACTTGGAGCAATGGGATTTCATGCCTATTTGCAGAAAAACGGTATTGCTTTTGAAAGCGTGGTCGCCAAAGTGACCAATATGGCGATGTTCAAACACATCAGAAACGAATGTGCCAGGGCAGACAAACTTCTTTGTGAAAAGCGAGGTGCTTGTCCTGATGCGGCTGACGCTGGTGTGGCTCGACGATTCAGTCATTGGACAGCGGTGGCACCCAACGCATCTTCGTCTTTGATTACTGGAGGGACAAGTCCTTCCATCGAACCGATCCGGGCCAATATTTTCCGTCAGGATACGCTGTCGGGAGCTCATATTGTCAAGAACCGTTTCTTAAAGCAGATTTTGGCCAAACACAATATGGACACCGATGAGGTTTGGGCTGACTTGATAGCACACGATGGCAGCATTCAACATCGTGAGGATTTGCCTCAGCAGGTGCGTGATGTTTTCAAAACAGCTCAGGAAATAGATCAACGCTGGATTATTGAGTTGGCGGCAGATCGTCAGCCGTATCTTGATCAAGGACAGAGCGTCAATCTTTTCTTTGCTCCGGATGTGTCCATTGGCTACTTGCATGCCTGCCATTTCATGGCTTGGAAGAAAGGACTGAAATCTTTGTACTACTGCCGCAGCGATAAGTTGCGCAAAGCGGACAAAGTCGGCCAAATGGCTGTTCGCCGTCGATTGGAAGACGAAATTGATATGAAAACGGTAGCCGATGACACGGTTTGCCTGGCCTGTGAGGGATGACAATGCAGAAAAACGCGTTAAAGCTTGCGGGCAGCCGCAATTATTTCAAGCCCTTTTCGTATCCTTGGGCCTACGATGCGTTCGTTCAAAGTGAACAAATGCATTGGTTGTGGACAGAAGTGCCGATGCTTGAAGATGTCAAAGACTTTCAAATGAAGCTCACGGAGACGGAACGTGACTTTTTGACAAAGATTCTGCGCTTTTTCACTCAGGGTGATATTGATGTCTCCGGTGCTTATGTAACGACGTATTTGCCGCAGTTTCCGCAGCCGGAAATTCGCATGATGCTTTCGAGTTTCGCGGGTCGAGAGGCGGTGCATATTGCAGCCTATTCGCATCTGATTGAGACACTAGGGCTTCCCGAGACGGTTTACAACGAGTTTCTCCAGTATGAAGCCATGGCTAAAAAACATGAATTTTTTACCGAGTGCTTGTCTGAAAACGAATTGGCAGCTCAAATTGCGGCATTTTCAGCTTTTACGGAAGGGATGCAGCTTTTTTCGAGTTTTGTCATGTTGCTAAATTTTCCTCGCAATGGACTGCTGAAAGGAATGGGGCAAATTATTGCCTGGTCCATTGCTGACGAAACATTGCATACTGAGTCTATGACAATGCTTTTTCGCGAGTACATCAAACAGAACCCGCAATTGTGGAATGATGAGCTGAAGGCTCGTATTTATTCAATTGCTGAGCGAATGGTTGAGCTTGAAGACTGCTTCATTGAGCTGGCTTTTGGCGTCAGTGAAATGAAGCAACTTACGCAGCAGGACGTTAAGAATTACATCCGCTACATTGCAGATCGCCGACTCATGGGCTTAGGGTTAAAAGGGATTTTCAAGTCGGGCAAAAATCCGCTCAATTGGGTTGATGCTATGTTGGGAGTTACGCACACCAACTTTTTTGAGAATCGTGTGGTGGATTACGCTAAGGGAGCGTTGACAGGTTCGTGGGGTGATGTTTGGGGCGCAGCGGGGAAGGAAAAAACTACGGGCGAGCAAGTGTAGTTCTGGGAGATGTTTGTTGAGTTGGAGAGGACTTTTGAAAATTTATTTGGACAACTTTGTGTTGTGCAGGCATGAATTTGCCGTTCAATGGGCACAAGGAGTTAAACGCTCCTGATGCAAATAAAAAAGCACGCCTTCTAAGGCGTGCTTAAATATTCTGGTGCCCCAAGACTGACTCGAACAGACGACCTACCGCTTACAAGGCGGTTGCTCTACCAACTGAGCTATTGAGGCAGGAATCCGCAATTATACAGATGATAATCAAACTTTCGTAAACACGGGAAAGTCCTGATTGTTATTTTTTTCTTCAGTTTCTTTTTTTATTGTTGATGGAGACACCGGGAAGTATGTCACCATATTTGTGTCTTCCTTAGGATAGATAGCGGCGATGCGATTCAGAGGGATGTAAATCTGGTTGATGCTCTCTCCGAAACGAGCCTGAAATGACATGGCCTCGTTATCAATGACAAAGTTATTGACTGCTTCTTCAGAAATGCAGAACACCATCGTATTGTCGGGGTTAGCTAACTGCCGCGGTACCTGACAAGCATCATCAATTTCGATAAGCATGTAAGGTGTTTGCCCGCGTTCTTCGCACCAATTGACTATGGCTTCAATTAGGTGGGGACGAAAATCGGGGCACTGCAAGGGCATAACAACGATTTTGTTGCTCAGAGCCATCTGAATCACCTCAACGTTAACGGCGCATCACTTTTTCGGATGGAGTCATCGAATCGATGAAAGAATTGCGGGCAAAGACCGTTTCCGCATATTTCAGCAACGGAGCTGCGGAACTCGGAAGGTCAATGCCGTAGAGGCCAAGGCGCCACAGCAAGGGAGCAAGCGTGATATCGAGCATGGTGAATTCATCACCCATCAGATACTTGTTCTTGGCAAGGATCGGTGAAAGCTGGATGAGTTGTTCACGAATCTGAGCTCTTGCAATCATTTTGCGTTTTTCATCGGCATCGCGTTTTTCAAGCAAACGAACGAAGCTGAAGAGCTCACGCTCAAACGTATAGATGAACAAGCGAGCGCGTGCACGCATAATGGGATCGGCGGGCATCAGCTGCGGGTGCGGAAAGCGCTCATCAATATATTCGTTGATAATCGTTGACTGATACAGCGTAAGATCACGTTCCATCAAAATAGGCAGCTCACCGTAGGGATTCAGTTTGGTGATCTCTGCGGGAGGATTAGCCGGATCAACATCAATTACTTCAAAGTCGCCGCTTTTTTCATGCAAAACAAAACGGCAACGGTGAGAAAAGGGGCAAGTAGCACCCGAGTACAGAACCATCATATGCGTCTTAAAAGAGAGCTGATCAGGAATATATGCAG
>DXSO01000012.1:0-20046 GCA_019410445.1 Sutterella sp. | reverse complement strand
CACACTTTTATTCATAGAACTTTAAATTTTATAGAAATTTACGAGATTTCGCTTGGAAATTCTCGTAACCTATTGAATTTAAATAGAAAAACAAGCACAAGACCTAATGAGAGGTAGAAGATGAAGAAATTTTTGCAGGAATTCCAGGCGTTTATTTCCCGTGGCAATGTACTTGACTTGGCCGTTGCTGTGATTATCGGTGCAGCGTTTTCTGCCATTGTCAACAGCATAGTCAAAGATTTGATTAATCCGTTGGTCGGATTTCTCGTGGGTAAACCTGACTTTTCAGGGCTGTTTATTGTTTTATCTGAGCCTGTTGGGTACGCAGGCCCCCGTACGTATGAAGCCTTGACGGCAGCCGGTGCCACTGTTTTTGGTTATGGCGCCTTTTTGACGGCTGTCGTTAACTTTTTGCTGCTTGCTTTTGTGATTTTTTGGCTGGTGACGGTAGTTACAGGAGTGCGCAATCGTTTGGAAGCCTTGGCTAAGGCCGACAAGCAGAAAAAAGAGCAAGAAGCAGCTGCTAAACCGGTGGTAACTCCCGAAGATGTTGCCTTACTGCGAGAGATTCGTGACTTGCTTAAAGCACAATCTGACAAGCAGCACTGATTTGAGTTAATGACATCGACACCCCAGTGTTAAATTGGGTTGTCGATGTCAATGAATTGAACTTCAATGTCGGTTTGAGCGGCAATAAGTTCCCCGAGCGCGCGGATGCCGAAACGTTCGGTAGCGTGATGACCGCATGAAAAATATGAAATGCCCAGTTCTTTTGCCTCGTGAAATGTTCGTTCGCTGACTTCACCGGAAATGAAGCAATCACAACCAATTGCGGCCGCTTCCTGCAACATATCTTGAGCAGCACCTGTGCACCAACCGATACGATGCACAGCTCCTGTTGTTTTGCCTAAAACGAGAGGTGTGCGGTTGAGTAGATTTTCCAATTTGAGGGTCAGCTCTTCTACGGTTAGCTCATTGCTAACTTTGGCAGACAGCCCGAAATCAGCAAATTTCATGTCACTTTCAAGCCCTAGTGCCTGTCCAAATAGGGCGTTATTGCCGATTTGCGGGTGATCATCCAAAGGTAAGTGATAGCCAATGAGATGCATGCCGCTGTCGATCAGGCGGGAGATTCGTTGATAGCGCATCCCCGTGATGCGCGCCTCCTCTCCCTTCCAGAACCAACCGTGATGAACCAATAGAGCATCGGCATGCCAATCGCAAGCTGCATTGATAAGATCCAGAGAGGCAGTTACGCCCGTAACCAAACGTTTGATGTTGCGCTTACCTTGGACTTGAAGGCCATTGGGTGCGTAATCGCGATAGGCCGATGGATTGAGAATATTATCGATAAGCGAAATCAAGTTGCGAATGTGCATGGTAGTGGAACCGATCGGGTTAAGCGGTTTAGATCAGGTGAAAGATGCGCTCTGAAGGCCAGCGTGATTTTGGGCGTGAGGCATTGCTATCGTCTGTGGCGCCGTAGCCTAAAGCGACAGCGTACTGAGCGTGCAGCCCCTGTTGTGTTAGTCCCAGAATTTCATCAATTTTGTCAGCATCCCATCCTTCGATCGGAGTTGACTGAATGCCGAGCGCTGCGGCAGTGTAGAGCAAAAAACCCTGAGCAATATAAGCTTGTTTGCCTGTCCATGTGAGCATTTCGCCTTTATCGCGGTATTTGCTGACGTAGAAGCGGCGACGTTTGCCGTTATCCAGCTTGTAAACAGAGTCTTTGTAGCGGCCGTCGGCTTCTTCTTGATCGTCTAATGCCTGCAGATAGTTTTCCGTGAGGTCGGTGTGAACCGCGCAGACGATCACTCGGTCAGCTTCAATCACACGACTGTGGTTGAAGTCGGCAATGCCTTCAATCAATTTGGCTTTGGCCTGCGGTGTTTCGGCAATAAAGAACTCCCAAGGCTGGGCATTGACGGAAGAAGGAGCCAGGCGCAAGGATTCCAATAGAACGGAGAAATCTTCATCGTCGATCCGACGAGAGGGATCGTACTTCTTAGTTGTGTGTCGCGTTTGAAGTAATTTCAGGATGTCCATTGTTATGGGCTTATTGTGGTGTTGCATTGTTGCTTGAACCGATATGGAGCCATTCAATTCCGGGCACAACAAATGCGGGGATTTCCTCCCAGGTCCTGAATCGTGTGCACATTTGAAAAGCCGGATTGTCGAAAGATGGCAGCAACTGACGGTCCTTGATTGTAGCCGTGCTCAACAATGATGCAGCCATCAGAGCGCAAGTGTTTTGGAGCTGACGCGGCCAACTTGCGAATGTCATTTAGGCCGTCAGCGCCTGAAGTCAGCGCGCTTATCGGCTCATACGTAAGGGCTTTGAGGTGTTCATCGGCCTCTTCAATATAGGGAGGATTTGAGACGATCAGATCGAAAGTTTCATTTTCAAAAGCTCCGAACCAATCGCTTTCGATGAACGAGACGGCTGCGCCGAGGGTGAGGGAATTGTGCTTGGCAACGCAGAGTGCTTGGGAGCTGATGTCACATGCCCAAATGCAAGCCTGCGGGCATTCCAGAGCAAGGGTTACAGCAATACACCCGCTGCCAGTGCCTAGATCTAGCACGCGGGAGGTGGGTTTCTGACGCAGAAAGTTCAGCGCATGTTCAATGAGTGTTTCTGTGTCAGGTCGAGGAATCAGCGTGGCAGGCGTGACGCAAAACGGGCGTCCCCAAAATTCCTGAACACCAGTGATGTATGGAATGGGTTCGCCTTTGTGTGCGCGATCCAGATACATTCCGAATAAAGATTCCTCTTCCCGAGATAGCTCTGTTTCGGGATGAGCAATGAGGAACTCCTTGCTCTTTTTTAAGGTTGCGGCCAGCAAAATTCGTGCTTCGGAACGAGAAACAAGTTTTTGTGCTGCCATCAAACTCTCAAAAACGCTCGTCACACGTTTTCTCCCATTGCAGCGAGCAATTCAGCACGATGCTCGTTTTGCAGCGCCGTGAGAATTTCATCAAGATCACCGTCCATGATCGTGCCAAGCTTATAGAGCGTAAGGTTGATGCGATGATCCGTTACGCGGCCTTGCGGGTAGTTGTATGTGCGAATACGTTCGCTGCGGTCGCCGCTGCCAATCAGACTCTTACGAGTACTGGCTTCTTCAGAGCGGCGTTTTTCCACTTCAATTGCGTACAAACGGCTAGCAAGAACGCTCATGGCGCGTTCTTTATTTTGTCGCTGACTGCGTTCATCTTGGCACTCGACGACAAGTCCAGTGGGTAAATGCGTGATGCGGACAGCCGAATCTGTTTTCTGCACATGCTGACCGCCGGCACCTGATGCACGATAGACATCAATGCGCAGATCTTGAGGATTGATTTTGACAGCTTCGACTTCATCTGCTTCCGGCATGACCGCAACTGTGCAAGCCGATGTGTGTACACGGCCTTGAGCTTCGGTTTCCGGAACGCGTTGCACGCGATGACCGCCAGATTCGAATTTAAGACGACTGTAAGCGCCTTCGCCAATGATGCGACAGATGACTTCACGATAGCCGCCTAGATCTGAGTCGCTTTTACTGACGATTTCAACTCGCCAACCGCTGCGTTCAGCGTATCGCATGTACATACGCAGCAGGTCGCCGGCAAAAAGTGCGGATTCCTCGCCGCCAGTACCTGCACGGATTTCTAGGAAAGTGTTTTTGCTGTCGTCCGGATCACGAGGCAGCAACAGAATTTGCAGATCTTGCTCGAGAGTCTCGAGCTTTTTCTTGCTGGCAAGTATCTCTTCGCGGGCAAACTCTGCAATTTCAGGATCTCTAGCCATTTCCTCGGCGGTTGCAATATCAGCAAGCGTCTGCTCATATTCTTTGGTCTTGAGGACAACAGGCTCAATCTCAGCTCGTTCGCGTGAAAGCTCCGTGAAGCGTTTCATGTCATCGGCAGCGTCGGGCGCTGCAAGCATGGCATCAAGTTCTTCAAGGCGGCGGCAGAGACCGAGCAGTTTGGCGCGGATATTTTCTTTCATGGCACAACAATAAGAGCGGCCGAAAACAATCGCGTTCAGGCCGAGAATGATTGGTAGAGGGGCGCTAAAGAAAGCGGACGCGACTGAAATTGTACGCGTCCGCCTGGGAAGTCTGAAAATTAAAGCACAATCAGCGTGGAGCGAAAAAATGACCAACGATCATTGTCATATGTTTGCGCTCTTCGCTTGTGAGTCCTTCAGCATTTCGCAACAAGACGGTTGGATCGTGCAGTAACTTATGCATAAAAGCCTTGCCGAAGTTATCCAGGACATCGGCTGGATTTTCTCCTTTTTCCAACTGCTTGAGTGCTTTGTGCATAAGCTCTTCTCGAGTTTTTTCCGCTCGGTTCCGTATCCGTGCGATTGCAGGAACGGCCGCACGCATTTCCAACCACTTCTCGAAGGTTTGAACGCGCATGGAAATAATGACTTCAGCTTTGACAACCGCTGCTTTTCGACTTTCACGACCAGATTCGACGACGGCGCCCAATTCATCCATGCTGTAGACATACACGTCATCCAAACGTGCAACTTCCGCTTCCACATCGCGGGGAACAGCCAGGTCAACAATACAGATCGGACGATGACGACGCTCTTTGACGGCGCGCTCGATCATGCCTAGACCGATAATCGGAAGAGCAGATGCGGTGCAGGAGACAATGATGTCAAAGTCGCTGATGACTTTGGGCAGATCCTGCAGTTTCATGGCCTTTCCGTTATAACGGGCGGCCAAATTCTGTCCTCGTTCAAGAGATCGGTTGGCAACGGTGATTGATCGAGGTTGTTGAGCTGAGAAATGCGCGGCGCACAATTCAATCATTTCGCCGGCACCAACGAAAAGAATGTTGGACTCAGACAAGTTGCCGAAAAGACGTAGAGACAGACGAACGGCGGCAGCGGCAAGACTCACAGAGTTGGAGCCAATTGCCGTACTGGAACGAACTTCTTTGGCAACTGTAAATGCATCCTGAAATAGGTGGTTGAGCAAAAGACCCAGGCCTTTGGCATCACGGGAAGCAGTGACAGCTTTCTTGAACTGACCGACGATCTGCGTTTCCCCCAGAACCATGGAATCAATGCCCGAAACCACTCGGAAGACGTGACGAGCGGCCTCACTTTGTTCGTAGACATAGATGTGCGGCTGAAGGTCGGTTGTGTGTACGCCTTTAAGTTCTTCAATTAGTTCGAGTAGTGACGCAGTGGCCTTTGAAGTGTCTACTGCAGCGCAATATATTTCGGTGCGGTTGCAGGTTGACAAAATCATTGCTTCCGTTACACCGCCGGCGTCAGCCGAGGCTAAACGAGATTTGATGAGTGCAACGGTTTCTCCGGTTTCTTCAGGACCGAAGGCTACGCGCTCGCGTACTGCAAGCGGTGCGGTCTTGTGGTTTAGGCCGAGACAAAGCAACTGCATGGGATCAAGGGCACGAATTCGCCTGTTTGTTGATGCGGAATGCAGGATTCGACAATCAAACAGACTCTTCGCGTACGTCTTCTGGTTAATCTTAAGATAGCGCGGATTATGCTTCGGAAATGTTTTGAAAAACTTAAGAGAGAAAAAAATTTCGCATGAACCCTTGCAAAATTTAAAAATTGCCGATATAGTTCCACTCCTCTGTTGGCCAGGTAGCTCAGTTGGTAGAGCAGCGGATTGAAAATCCGCGTGTCGGCGGTTCGATTCCGTCCCTGGCCACCATGAGCCATTTTCGCAACGTATCGTAAGTTGCCGCCAATGACCGCGAAAGCCCAATAAAATCAAGGGATTCGCGGTTTTTTGTTGCCTTTTTCATGCCGTAAGCTATCGCCAAATATCGCAACAAGTCGCGGCTGTTTGGTATGGTTTTAGGTATGGTCGAGCCTGTTTGATCGGGCAACCATACCAAAAACAACCATACCAAAAAGCGGAGGTGCCTCTGTGCCGAAACGCATACAGCCAATGACAGATAAGGAACTGCGCAAGAAACTGCGAGACTTGGAGCAATCAGGCAAGAAAACCACGTTTTCCGTTGGTGGCGTAGCGGGGCTTAGCGTTGTATGGGTGAGCGCAACCAATGCTCAATGGATGATGAGGCTTAGAAGCGGCGGCAAAGAAAAGCCTGTTTCTATGGGGAGCGTTTATTCGATGAGTCTCAAGGAGGCGCGAGAAAGAGCGCAGTCAATCCGAGACAATGGCGGGCAGGTGCCTCCGGCTGAAACGATTCAAGAAACAAGCCAAGCGAACAAATCCAATACGGTGGCCGAGTTGTGGCCGAAGTGGGTTGAGGCGCAACGCGCTCGCAGTCGCTGGAAATCTCAAGATGATTATCGGCACGCCATGCAACGGGGAGAAAAGTACGTGTATCCATGCATTGGAGGCAAGCCTGTTGATGAGGTGACGGCGGCAGACTTGGGCGGCGTGTGCATCTATACGAGTGAGCGTGTGGGTTCGGCCTCGGTCGAGAAAGTGCTTCAGTGCTTGCGAATGTTCTTTCGGTGGAGCCTAACCGAAGGGTATCTTGACCAAGAAAAGAGATTGCCTACTGACAAGGATTTAATTCGGGAATATTTGCCGATCATTCGAGAGGGAGGCAGGTCGCATTTTGCGATGTGTCCAGTGGCAGACTTGCCCGCATTCGTTGCCGAGTTGGTGAATCCGAAACGCTTCGGAACGGTTGGAGCAATGGCTTTGCTCTTCTCGATTCTGACAAATTCACGCTTGGCGAATATCTGTAGGTCGCATCAAACGCCGAACAATTACGCCTTATGGTCGGACATAGATAGAGAGGCGGCAATCTGGACAATTCCTGCGCACAAAATGAAGGTGCCTAGCAATGGGGCACACGTGGTACCGCTAAGCCGTGCGGCTATGCTCATCCTTGGCAGGTTGGAGACTCTGGGGCTTAGAAGCGGTGATGTGCTTTTTAAGGGAGTGTATGGCTCCCCATTGTCTGATGGTGTGTTTCGGAAAATCATCCAAACGATTAACGCCGAACGAGAGGCACGGGGCGAGAAGCCGTTCTTGGATGCGGAAAGCGGCAAGGTGATTACTCAGCATGGTACGGCGCGCGCCACGTTCAAAACATGGGCAAGCGATAGCGGAGAATCCAACGCTGTGATCGAGAAGGCTTTGCATCATGTGGCGGATAAGAAGCTGGGGAATTCATACGACAGAGGCAAGGCGCTAGAGTTGAGGAGAGACTTGGCAGAGCGCTGGGCGGCATACTGTTTGAGCCAGTGCCCCGAAGATTGGTACGAGATAAAGAGCGGCAAGTAGAAAGCAGAGAGCGGCATCCTTCGGGAGTCGCTTTTTTTTGGGGGTTGAAGAGTTGTCAATACGCTTCGCGCGTGCGTGCGCGCGCGTGTGAAAGAGTGAAAAAATGGTGGTGCAAGTGGTGCATTTTTGAAGAAAGTCAATAGGAATAAGGGTTTCAGGCTGTTTTTGAGGTGGTGCCAATGGTGGTGCATTGGTGGTGCAAGTGGTGCATTTTTAGAAGGTAGAAGAAGTAGTAGTTAGTTTTTCTTTATCTCTTATCTCTTCAATATCTCTATACCTATCTTTCTTCTTGTTTTTCATTTCTTAAAAGATGCTCTTATTTCATGGGTGTTAACCCTGCTTTCGCTCATTTTTGCCATGCTCACGGAAATGAGAAGATCTCCAATAAACCTAGGGTTTTTACGATAGCTTGCGTAAACTATTGATAGGAAACGACTTTTTACGGCAAGCCTGTGAACATAACTGTAATTATGTTGAATAGAGCTGTTTTTGACGGGCTTCTAAATCTTTTTTGGCTGTTTTGTACAAGGTGGCGTCACTTCCTGTTTTTTTAGTTCGGCAGAGTTTTGAGCTTAGCTTTTGCCTATTGAGGTGTCGGTTGGTAGCACACTGTGACGAGTCGAGAGTTTCGATCTTGGTGGTGCAAGAACCTTAGAAAACCTGATGTTGTTCGCGCGTATGGAGCTTGCACTGCGGGAGGTTTTGAGCTTTTTGAACAGGACATAAAAAAGGACAGAATGCCGGGGCTTTGTGGCTGATATTGGTAGCAGGGGTGGGGCGGGTTGAAAGTGTCTCAAACCAACGCCTAGACCGCGGGAAACAGTCAAATTTTTGCGCGTGCAATTCGAGAAAGTTTCAAAGTTTCCGCCCTGTTTCCTCGTATGGCGGGGACTTTGCCTTGACTTTTTGCACCTTTCCGCGCGCGTGTGCGTACGCGCGTGAGAGGCATTGAGGTTGATTTGATTAGGTTGCAGGTACTGTGGCGGACTCGTAAGCCGCGCGGGTCGTTGTCAGCCCATTTTTCGTATAGCTGTAGGGTGCCAAAGGGTGGCCAGTCCAGCGGAAAATCAAAAGTACCCTACGTAGTAGGGTAAGGGTGGCCAGCAGGTGGCCACAAATAGCCACAACACTGGTGACAGACGGCATGATCGGCTTTGAATTTCTTGGCCGTTCCGCGCGCGCGTGCGCGAGAAAAAGCATCTTAATGTGGACAAATATGGACAAGATGGGGTTGCCAAATTCTCACAAGAAGGTTTCTCTGAATTGAACCTCCTACAGCAATCTTTTTTGCGGGGCTGAAAGCGTTTTTTCCTTGATTCGTGTGGGATTTGTGAAGGTTTCTTGTGTTGGCTTGGATAGCGTCAAGACTTGTCTAAAAGTGAGAGTTTTTTTCGCGGATTCATACAAATTGAGCGACTTGATTGCGTTGTTTGCTGTGGATAAACGCGTCCTAACGATGACTTGCGTACATTGCGTAAACCCTAGAAAATTGTGGGAAGGCGCACAACGGCGGAGTAATTAACCGCCGCGCAGTGCTGGCACTAATCGCCCCAGTGTCAGCGCTTGCAGTGCGCCGTCCTATCTTTCTATTGGGGGCGGCTGGGGCGGATATGAGTGATGAAAATGGCTCTGAGTATGCAACCTTTGACCGACGCGGCAAGGAGTGGCTTGCAATCAAAAGTCGTAGAACATACACGATTTTAGAGTTTGCAGAATTGATGGCCAATGTGGATAAAACGAAGTTAGATCTTGGTGATCCTGTACAGGAAGAGTTTTACTGGAGCAAAGTAACACCACACTTGAGGCTGATTGTTGATTGGCTAGATGCCGAAGAAGAAGGTGATGACATACCGTTTTAAGGGGTGAAAATGAGGGTTATTTACACGCTTGAAGGATATTGCGCTGATCGTTACTTTGGTGGGCATATTGACAAAGAAGCTGGGCTAGAAAAATTCAAAAATTTGAGATTTCCCGTAGAGGCGTATAAGAAACTGTGTGCACGCCTTGGATTGCCCGATCCGATTGCCGAGGAGAAGGACGCGGAAGATTCGCTGATAGTGTCACAGTCTGCAAAAGAGGCGCGAGGAGAGGAAATTATTGTTGACGGCTTGACCGTGGCGGACGTGCGTAGGATGTGCGTGCATAGCGCTCCCATTAAATCAATCCTTGTTGCGGCGGCTAAGTGGCACAACATACCGAACGGCAATCAGCAGAAACGGGATGATGATGCTTTGGAATCTTGCCTGAATCACCGAGCAAAAAAAGATGGCTGGGGAACCGCGCGAGATGGGGGAGTAGCGAAAGACGATTTGCGCGTCTTTGTGAGGTACGTGACAGGCAATGTGAAGGGGAGCGGACAAAAATAATTTTGGGCAGTTTGATGCCGGGGGTAGTGAAATGCCCCCTTTTTTGTTGCCTTGATTTACGGGCGTTTTGGTGAAGTCTCCTTTGAAAAGGGGGCTTTTTTGTTGCTTCAAAAAAGGTTTTTTTAAGCAGGAAAAAACCGTTGTTTCAAGCGTGCAAATCGTGAAAGATTCCTGCCGAAAGCCGACGCAATTCCGCGTTAGGCAGTGATAACGGAGGAACATACATGACGGCAAATAATCAGCCTCAAGATTGCTTTATTCCCATCATCAAAGCAGGTTCGCTTTTGAGCGTTTGCGGTGTGCTTGGTATTGGCCGCACCAAGGCGGGCGAGATTATCAAAGAACATGACTTCCCCCAGCCTGTTGATCTTGGAGGACGCTGTATTCGTTACCGACTCTCCGAGGTGATTGCTTGGGCTGAAGGCAAGCGCGCAAGTGCCGGACTAGGTGAAGATGCGATTGCGGTTGAGTAAGAAGGAAAACAAAAATAACTGGGAAGGAGTTGTAAAAGTGGAAAAATCAAATGTGACCGAACTCTTCAAACGAATTGAAAATGAAAGCGAAAAGTTCGATTTAATCAAGAAGGAATGTATTAAAGCTTGCGACGAATACCTGCTTGATTTGGCAAAGAGAAAAGAAAATCTATCCGAGAAGTTTGCGCAGATTGCAAAAGAACTGGAAAGCTTGAAGGTTGCACGAGAAAAGTGTTTGTTGCAGATAACAGAATATCAGGCAACTGGTGACGGTGAAAAAGCGGCAGAGGCAGAGAGTCGAGTTAATGAGCTTGATGAAAAAATTGCAAAAAAAGAACGATTGCAAGCGCTATGTGACCCCAAAGTAGCGGTAGGCTCGATCAAGCTCTATGAGAAAGTTACGGAGGCCTATAAAAAGATCAAGCTAGCGGAATCTGAAATTTATCGAGCAAATAAAGAGATTTCAGATGAAATTGACGCGGAAATTAAAAAGATGGAAGAGATGAAGGCCAAATTCAAGCCTAAAAATTTATGGGAATTTGACCATCGGTTTGAGAAAGTTTTCAAAGCACAAAATGGCCGTGAGTGGGATCGGTTGACGGATACCCTATAAAGACGACGAAAGTATCAAGCCGAACGCCAGTTCGGTTGAGATAAAGCTTTTCTAGTTGGTGAAGAGCCATGAAACTGAAAAAACAAAAGGCCGTATGCGTCGGCGCTTTCCTGAATCTTTGGCGAGAGGTGGAAGGTGCAGACGGCTCCAACGGCCTCAAAGCGAATTGTAAGGCTTGCACTGGCAGGCTTGATCGGGCTATGATGACGAGGCCTTGTTCAATCGCAAGGCTCGGGCTTGGCGGCCTGACACTCGAAAGGCGAACAATCGCCGCGCTATTACGTGGCGTTTTTCTTTGGTCGATTGTTCCGACTCATGGCGTTATTGCGTCCGCTTTCTGTACGGGCGCACCGCGTGGGAACCCTTCGGGGTTGCTGTTTCCTTTCGAGCAGTCCGCCAACCCGCGCGGTGCCGCTCACCTCTTGGCGGGGGTGATTGGCTCTCAAAACCTATCGAAAGGAGCCTAGCCATGAGTGCTATCCATACCCGCAGTGTATCTACTGCAACCTCCCTTTTCTCAAAGCCTTTCACGAAAGAGCAGGTGCAATCCGCATTGCGTGAGCCTGTTTCCGAAGAGTTGTGCGCGCGCATCTTGTCGCTAGTTTCTGATTTGCGCTTTGCAACGGAGCGCATGAAAGAACGTCAAGTCGCGCTGTGCCCCAACCTCCTTTTCAGTCATGAGACCAGCCAAAAGCAACTAGAGCAAACGATTGTTTTACTTGATGCTGTGGCCGCTGTGATTAACGAAAACGCACGGGAGGAGTGAGCCATGACGAACAGAAAGAACGCAGAGATTTTTGCTCGGACTTATCGCCACTTGCAGGCTGATTTTGTTGCTCCCTCTCACGCCGAGACCTTCAGCCTCGCGTCAATGCTGAAGAACTTGCAGAGTGCACAGCATAAACGACAAGATCAAATAGACACCGAGGTAGTTGCAACGCTCAATCAAGTGGCAGAGGCACTAGCCGACATGAGCGCCGATGACTCGGGAACGCCGTCCAAAGATGTGCTCGGATTGCTCGGCGGTGTCGTGGCGCTTTGCGCTGATGTGCTTGTGGCCTGTTCTTACGCTCCCGGCAAACTCCAAGGAGGTAGGTATGAGGATGAATAACTTCCCCATATTCGCAACCCTTGATGATGCCTGCGCTTGCGTGAAGATTGAGCCGCGTGATGTGCGCCGACATTTCACCCCTACGAATGCGGTAGGTAGTGGCGGAAAGCATGGTCGGGGTGCAGGTCGAATTATGAGGTTTTCCGACGGTAAGGGCGGTATGTGCTTTAACTGGATGACAGGGCAAGCCGCGCTTTTCTACTACGACTACAACGGTCGTAATCCTAGCCGTGAAGAGCTTCGCAAGATGCAGTCGGAGCTTCGCAAACAACGTGCCCAGTATGAGCGCGAGACGGCAGAAAGACAAAAAGCCGTTTCCATGTTGGCGGTGCGCATTCTTGATGCGACGGAAAGCCCTGCCGATGGCCACGAGTACCTTTCCCGAAAAGGATTGAGCGTTGAGCATCCTTGGCGCGGTTTGCGGTGTATTTCCGTTGATCGGGCGCAAGACCTTATCAACCGCGCGGCAATTAGGCAGGAGGATGACGTAGGGCAGATATTGAGCGGCAGTGGCCGCCTGCTTGTTATCCCTTTGACCGACGCCACGGGCGCGGTGTGGTCGCTTCAATTCATTGATGAGACAGGTCGAAAGACTTTTCTCAAGGGTGGCCGAAAGAAAGGCCTGTTGTGGTGTCCTGATGGCCTTCCCTTTGATGCTGGAGTCGAGGGGGTTATTGGGGTAGCCGAAGGCGTTGCAACAGCCATGAGCGTGACGGCGCTTTATTCCGTGCCGTGTGTTGCCGCCTTGGATGCAGGCAACTTATTGCCAGCGGCTGAAAGTCTTTGGACTCGTTTTCCCGATCATGCCTTGGCGTTCTATGCCGATAGAGATCAAAGCCGAGTCGGTGAGGAGAAGGCACGAGAGGCCGCATTGTTGATGCAGGGGCGCGGCGCGCGGTGTGCCGTGTATCTGCCTCCTTTTACCGCCGAGATAGATGAAGTCTTTGAGAAGGCAACGGGAAAACTGCCGACGGATTTCAACGATTTTTTGATTTTGTGGAGCGAGACGAATGAGTAATCACGAGAAGAAGAAAGCCCCAGTACCGAACAGCGTCAACGTCAATGAAGGAGCCGACGGCATGACCGTGACGGCGGACGCTTCGGGGAACAGCTACGAGTGCCGCATTGATGGTGTATTTCAGCTTAGACAAAACATTAAGCCCACAAAGCTGTGTGATGCCTTGGAGCTGGTCGCACACACTCGAACAAGTGAGGGCGAAGATTGGGGGGTGTGGATTCGGTTTAAGGATGCCGACAATCGAGAGCATGAATTGATCTTGGGAAGAAGGCTTTTCACGCAAGGCCGAAAGGTTGAGGAGCTTCTAGCATCCAAGGGATTGAGGCTCTATGTTCTATCGGGCAATTCGGGAAAGTGTCCGCTGGCAGAGTTCTTCAACGCCGTGCCGATGGATGCCTTGCGGCGTGCTTTGAGCGTGAGCGGTGGGGGATATGCCTCGGCAATGAGGAATAGTTTCGTATTCGCCAATGTAACGCTATCCACTGATAATGCAGAGCCTGTGATATTGACAGACACTAAAGCGGCGGCTGTGCTTAATGAGCAGGGCACGCTTGAGGAGTGGCAAGAACACGTAGCGGCAAAGGCCTTGCACAGCACAAGATTGATGTTCGGTTTGTGCGTTGGTTTTTCTGCTCCTTTGCTTGAAATGGTCGAGGCGCCTTCGAGTATCTTTCATTTTTGGGGGAAGAGAGGTTCAGGCAAATCAAGCATCCTGAAAGCGGCGGCCTCTATCTATGGCGGAAAGGAGCGAGTGCTTAGTTGGAATGCAACGGGCAACGGCCTTGAAGGGTTGGCATTGCAGTACAACAATCAACCGCTCATTCTTGATGAGATCGGGCAAGCCAAAGAATCGGCGGTTAATGCCGTTTATGACTTGTGCAACGAAACGGCTAGGGCACGCATGGATAGAAGCGCAAGACTCCGCAATGTGAGTAAGTGGAGCGTTAACGTCCTTTCGTCTGGAGAATTTTCGTTGACCGAGATCAAGCGGCAGAAGGCACGGCGCGGACAAGAAGGAATAGCCTCGGGGGAGCTTGTGCGGTTTATCTGTATTCCATCGGATGCAGGCCAAGGACTTGGCGTCCTTGATGCAGTGCCGGAAGACTCCGATCTAGTTGCTGGTGACAGAATCAAAAAGGCGGCGGACTTTGTAAAGTCCTTCAGCTCACTCGAATACACGGGAAGCGCTGGGCGTGCTTACTTGATGGCATTGATGCGAGATTTTGCTGATAGCGGTCGGGAAGAGTTCCGTAAACGATTGACCGACGTGATGGAGACAATGGAGGAGCGACTTGCAAACGATGGGTGGGAAGAGTTGAAGGATTCGGAGCGCAGAGTTTTGGAGCGTTTTGCCGTTGTAGCAATGGCGGGAGAGTTGGCTACGGGTTACGGAATCTTGGGGGATAAATGGAAGATTGGCGACGCCATGAGCGCGGCACTTGAGTGCTTCAGTGCTTGGCGGCAATCGGAGGACTCTCCCGAAGAACGAGAGGCCAGTGTTGTTGCAAAACTGTTGGAGGTGCCTCACGTTGAACGTACAAATTTTCTTGTCTATGAGAAGGATGAGAAAAATGGTTCAGTGCGCATTATCCAAGAGGCTAAGCAAAAAGCCTGTGGCATGGTTGTGCTGACAAATCCGAACGACATGGCTTCACAAGTGGCAACCCTGTATCTTGTATCGCAATTCAATGATGTGTGCGAAAGGTATGGAGAGGGGCTATCGAGGCGTGAGATTATCGAGGCGTTGGACAAACACGGCGTTTTGTTTTCTAAGCACAAGGATGCCAAGCACTGGAAACAGCACCAGCTTCGAAAGGATTTTCTAGGATTGAAACGTGGTAAATGGCTTTATGTGACTATGCCCGATGACACACAAGAGAGCCGCGAGCGGGTCGAGAAGCTTTTTAGGGAGGGGTAAGTAATGTTTGATGCTAAGGAGTTGAGAAAGGCCGTTTTAGGGCGCGAAGGTGCCGCAAAACAAACGGACAAGGCAAAGAGGTGGCGCTTGGTGCCTGTTGGCTATTTGGTTGAGTGTGTTGAGGAGCGCGCCGCAATCATCCAACACGATGGCGGACTTTCGAGAGATCATGCAGAGCGCGAAGCCTTTGCTCAAGGCGAACAGCGTTTCCGAGTTTATGAGCTGATAGCCGAGTGATTGGCGACAATCTAGCAGATAGATGCCCGCTTGCGCTTTACCGTTGGCGGGCTTTTTACGTTGTATGCACGGGGAAAATGCACCACTTGGCACCCCTGTGCACCACCGAGCGGTGCGAGTGAAATTGCTTGAATTCCCGTTTAATATCAATTGGTTAGGAGAAAATGCACCAATGGCACCACTGGAACCACCGTTTTTAAAGAGAAAAAACATTCGAGCGTAGTTTCTTGATGTTTTTTTCAGGGGTGAGGATGGTTGAATTGGAGGGTAGTGAAAAACTTTTTGGTATGGTTTTAGGTATGGTTTTGATTTTTGATGCCTTTGAAATGGCTTTATTTATTGGGTAGTTCGATGGCGTCCCTGGCCACAAGTAATCTATTGACCACCCTTGCGGTGGTTTTTTTGTATCCGAAAAAAACAAGCACGTCATTTACTCTAATGACGATGCATAGAGCTTATTTCGTTACCTGTGAATTTTTGTTTTGATGCTCAGGACTGAACTTTGCGGGGTTGTTTTTGATTCTATGCGTGGTGGAAACCAAGTGAAAAACGCACTAGAGCAACAAGGCTAAAGTGCGTTTTCAGAGAATATCAATCAGCGGACAGATTAGTAAGCGTCAGTCCATACTTCACGGGCGATATCACGAACAAGTCGAACCTTAGACCATTCTTGTTCTTCAGTCAGAAGATTGCCTTCTTCCGTGGAAGAAAAACCGCATTGAGGGGACAAGCACAGACGTTCCAGCGGAACGTATTGAGTGGCTTCATGAATGCGAGCTTTGATTGCTTCTTTGTCTTCCAGTTCAGGAAACTTGCTCGTAATGAGCCCCAGTACAACAGTCTGATCCTTGATGTAACGTAAAGGCTCAAAACCTCCCGCACGAGCTGAGTCATATTCCAGGAAGAAGCCATCAACACGACATTGCCCGAAGAGTGTCTCAGCAATGGGTTCATAACCACCTGAACTAAACCAAGTTGAACGGAAGTTGCCGCGGCAGATATGCATCGTTACTGTCATATCGGCGGGTTTGGCAGACAGAATTTCATTGATGCAGGCAACATATTGTCGTCCAATGGTATTCACGTTGATGCCTCGAGCGGCATAGGCGGCTCGCTTTTCTTCCGAACAAAATTCACCCCAACTCGTATCATCAAACTGAAGGTAACGACACCCTTTGGCGTAAAGCGCGAGCATGGCGTCTTTCCAGGTCTGAGCAATATCGTCGAAAAGAGCTTTTTCGTTATTTTTGTAGAGGTCAATTGCTTCGTAGTTTTCTTCACGCACGCAGCAAATCAAGTGCAACATGGAAGGGGATGGAATTGTGAACTTGATTGGAGTGTCGCCTGCAATGGCCTTGAGCCGGTCAAATGCATCCAGAAACGGGTGATTGCTTGAGAAATGAACTTTATTGGTAATCACAACGGTTTCGGCTTTGGGTTGGTGGCCTTCAAAGTGAACAGACCAAGCATCGGCCTTGATGTGACGTATGCCTCCAAGCGCAGCAAGGAAGTCTAGATGCCAGTATGCACGGCGGAATTCGCCGTCAGTGACTGCCGTCAATCCATTTTCAAGTTCTTTGGCGATGAGTTTTTTGATTTCGGCATCTTCAATTGCGGTAAGTTCTTCTTTGGTGATTTGTCCGCAAGAAAATTTGACACGTGCCTGAGCAATCGTTTTTGGACGCAAAAAGCTGCCGACAACGTCACAACGGTAAGGAGGATTGACTTGAGTCATGAGTAAGAGTCCTCGAAATTGATGAATTGGAATCGAGGGAAAAATTGTGCCCATGAAAAAGAAGGTTTGCCGTGGTAATACGACAAACCTTCAAAAGAAAAACCGTAGGTGGAGCACTTAATCGATGTGTGTTCCCGGAGTAACGGGCTTGCGGTGCAATTGGGCGGCTTTTTGTGCTAGAGCAACAAAGGCCTCCAACGGAAGCGCCTCGGCGCGAGCTCCGGCATCAACTCCACAAGAAGTGATTTCTTCTGCGGTAAGTATGCTCGAAAGGGCGTTGCGGATCGTTTTGCGCCGTTGTGAAAAGGCATTGGCTACTACGGAACTAAAGAGCTCGAAATCAACATTGGGAACATCCTCTTTGGCTTTGGGCACCATGCGGACGACAGAGCTCATGACCTTGGGAGGTGGATTGAAGGCTCCCGGGGGGACATCAAATAATTTGTGCATGCGGTAACGCCATTGAAGCATGACAGACAAACGACCGTACGTTTTGCTGCCATGAGGAGCTACCATGCGATCAACGACTTCTTTTTGCAGCATGAAGTGCTGATCTTTGACGATATCTGCAACCTCGAGCAATTTAAACAGCAGAGGAGAGGAAATGTTGTAGGGCAAATTGCCAACAACTCGCAGATTGTTGTTTTTGGGTACTTGCGACCAGTCCAGAGTCAAGGCATCAGCTTCAATAAGTTCCAGTGTTTCTGGGTAGGTTTCTTTGAGCCATGCAGCAAGATCTCGGTCAATTTCCACGGCTCGTACTTTGCCTGCTGTGGCCATCAATTCGCGAGTCAAGGCAGCTTGCCCTGGGCCGATTTCAACAATGTCGTCGCCTTCAACAGCATTGACCGCTTTGGCGATACGTTCAATCCAGTGCCGATCATGCAGAAAGTTCTGCCCGAAACGTTTGCGTGCACGGTGTCCTTGAAGTCCTTCGCTAGCCATAATGATTTCGATGTGATTAGTGTTGAGGGGTTATCCGAGTAAACGCTGCAGTTCGAGTATTCTCTCACGGCGTTCAGCCATCCTGTGAGCTAACAAGAGAGCTGACAGAAGGCTGCCTTCATTGGCATCCCCTGTACCTGCGATATCCAAAGCGGTTCCATGATCGACTGAAGTTCGAACCCAAGGCAAACCTAGGGTGACATTGATGCCATGACCAAAGCCTTCTCGTTTGAGTGTTGGCAGTCCTTGATCGTGGTACATGCACAAAATGCAGTCAAATTTTTGTGCATGAGATTGCACGAAAATGGTGTCTGCAGGCCACGGCCCGGAAAATTCAGCATTGTGAATCACTTGACGCGCTCGTTCGATTGCTGGAGTGATAAGTTCAATTTCTTCAGTCCCCATGTGTCCAGATTCACCAGCGTGGGGATTAAGTCCTGTGACGGCGATGCGCGGTGTTTCGATGCCGAAATCTTGTTTAAGGGCGTGGGCGCAGGTACGAAGTGTTTTATCCAAGAGTTCCGGAGTGATGGCTGCAGGCACTTTGCTCAGCGGCAGGTGTGTGGTTGCCAATGCAACTCGGAGAGCATCGGATCCGGAGCTTGAGGCGAGCATCATGACTACATGATCGACGCCGGCAAGTTGTTGGAAGAACTCCGTGTGCCCAGTAAACGGGATACCAGCTTCAATGATGATGCTTTTTTGTATTGGAGCCGTGACAACGGCACTGTACCTGCCATCTTGCGCACCCTGAGCTGCCCGACGCAGAACTTCTATGACGTAGGGGGCGTTTGCTACATCAAGCCTGCCGGGTGTCACAGGGTTGGTTAGCGGCACGTGCTCGAATTGAACCCAGTGAGGAAAGATAGTGCCGAAACCTAACTTTTCCGATGTCTTGATCAACAGATTTTTATCGCCGATCAATGTAACGGGCGATTTGACACGTCCGGTGAAAACAGCTTTGACACAGATTTCCGGGCCTATGCCGGCGGGTTCTCCTGTTGTGATGGCGATGGGCAAAGACATTTTCTGTTTTGATTGGATGAAAAGAAAAACGCCTGAGAGCAAATGTCGGAGTTCACGACAGCTGCCCCGAGGCGTTTGCTTTTGAATGGTTTTAAAAGCGATCAATAATCGTTGTTGCGAATTTCAACGTAGGCACGGTCACGCAGTTCGCGCTGCCAGTTGTAGACAGCTTCGGCCAGTTTCTTTTCTCTCAGTTGATTTCGAGCATTGATGCGGCTGCGTTCAGCATTGGCTTCTGCAGAACGACGCTCAATAACCTGAATCAGATGATAGCCATAGGGAGTACGGATCGGCTCTGAAATTTCCCCCGGCTGAAGTTTGTTCATAGCCGTTTCGAATTCAGGAACAGTATCGCCGGGGCTGACCCAACCGATATCGCCGCCGCGAGTGGCAGAATTGTCAACGGAGTTCAATCGAGCCAGTGTTGCAAAATCCGATTCTCCCGTCACAATTTTGTGACGAATGTCGTTTAAACGAGAGAGAACCTGGTCTTCCGGAGTGAGATCAGAGATGAACATCAGGATGTGGCGTACATGCGTCTGCTCGATTGGCTTGCCGGCAAGTTTTGCCTTCACGCCGTCACGACTGTCCTCAAGGCACACGACATGCACTGCTCCCGAAGAACGCACGACAGTAATGAAGTTGCGCTGCGTACGATGATTTTCGATGGCTTTCCAAAAAAGGGTCGGCATGCGAGAGGCGTCGCGCCAGCCAAGATCACCGCCGGAAAGGGCATCTTCAGCTTTCGAGTTCGCGGCAGCTAGAGAACTGAAGTCCTCCCCTTTGCGTGCACGCTCAGCCAATGCTTCAGCCTGTCGTTCTATGTCTCGGGCTTCCGAATCAGACGCTCCCGGGGGAATCGGAAGCAGAATGTGTCGAACGTGGTATTCCTGCGTATCGGTAGTCGTAAAGCCAGTCTGCTCGGCCAAATAGGCGTCTACTTCGCTTTCAGGAATAGTGATCTTGCTGTCGACTTCACGTTCGCGCAAACGCTGTGCGGTGATTTCGTCACGCACTTGAGCGCGGAACGTTGCAAAACTGACGTCATCAGCGCGCAAACGATCACGTAGTTCCTGCACCGTCATTTTGTTGTTGCGAGCGATTTGTTCGATGGAGGCACTTACCATCTGTTCGTCAACGCGAATGCCAAGCTCCTTGGCGCGCTGCTCAGTGGCTTTTTCAGTGATCATGCGCTCGAGCACTTGGCGGCGCAGCTCTTCCATGGGAGGCAGAGTAATGTTTTGCTGACGCAAATTGATTGCCGCCTGACGCACACGGTTTTGTAATTCATATTCCGTAATGACATCGGTGTTGACAACAGCTGCGATGCGATCGGCAAATTTTGTCGTGTTGGCCTGAT
>DXSO01000119.1 GCA_019410445.1 Sutterella sp. | reverse complement strand
GTGCCGTTTCAATCGTTGCCTCCATCATCGGCACGTTCTTCGTGAAATATCTGCCGGGCAAGAAGATCATGACCGCTCTTTACCGCGGCCTGATCGTCGCCGGCGTAATCGCTGCCGTTGCATTCTGGTTCGTTGGTGACTTTGTCTTTACCGATGCCTCGATGCTGCCGGAAGGCGTTACGACTCTTCACCTGTTCGGTTCCGCTTTGATCGGCCTTATCCTGACGGCGCTCATGGTCGTGATCACCGAGTACTACACGGGTACCGAATACAAGCCCGTGCAGACGGTGGCTCAGGCATCCACCACCGGTCACGGTACCAACATCATCGCCGGTCTAGCCGTTTCAATGAAGTCGACCGCTTTGCCAGTTCTGGCCGTTGTCGTTGCCATTCTCGTGAGCTACTCGCTGGCCGGTCTGTACGGCGTGGCTATCGCCGCCACCTCCATGCTGACGATGGCTGGCATCATCGTGGCGCTTGACGCCTACGGCCCGATCACGGACAACGCAGGCGGCATCGCCGAAATGTCCGAACTCGATGAAAAGGTTCGCAACGTCACCGACCCGCTTGACGCCGTTGGCAACACCACGAAGGCCGTCACCAAGGGTTATGCAATCGGTTCGGCTGGTTTGGCTGCACTGGTGCTGTTTGCCGACTACACGCACGCTCTCAAGCAGCAGTTCAACATTGACTTCCAGTTCGACCTCTCCGATCCGTATGTGATTGCCGGTCTGATTATCGGCGGTCTGATTCCCTACCTCTTCGGCGCCATGGCAATGGAAGCCGTCGGTCGTGCTGCCGGTTCTGTGGTGATTGAAGTCCGCCGTCAGTTCAAAGAAATCAAGGGCATCATGGAAGGCAAGGCCAAGCCCGATTATTCCAAGGCTGTCGGCATGCTTACCGGCGCAGCCATCAAGGAAATGATCATTCCGTCCGTACTGCCCGTCATCGTCCCGATTCTTGTGGGTCTCATCCTTGGACCGAAGGCTCTGGGCGGCGTGCTCATGGGTACGATCGTCACCGGCATTTTCGTGGCCATTTCGATGACCACCGGCGGCGGTGCCTGGGATAATGCCAAGAAGTACATTGAAGACGGTCACTTCGGCGGCAAGGGCAGCGAATCTCACAAGGCTGCCGTGACGGGCGACACCGTCGGCGATCCCTACAAGGACACTGCCGGTCCGGCCGTCAACCCGCTCATCAAGATCATCAACATCGTGGCACTGCTCATCGTTCCCCTGTTGACTCTGTAATCGGATCGTTTCCGGTCTGATCGAAAAAACGGGCGTTTCCAATCGTTGGATGCGCCCGTTTGTTTTTATTTAAAAACGACTCTGCAGACCAATGTAGTACTCCGAATAATCAAGAAGATCTCCTCCAAATCCTCCTTGTCCCCAGGCCGTTCCCATGTAGACATCAAGCTGCTGACCCAAAGGAATTTCCCAAAGACTTTGCGCTCCCCACTCAAAATAAGATTCGCTCGGACTTTCAGACAGCGTGTTCATCATGCTCGCTGACAATCGCCACACCGAATCATCCTCGGCACGTCTCTCCCACCCGAGTCCGACCAACCAATTTCTCGGAACATCCGCCTGAGCAGTTAAACCTGAAAAAACATCCGTATCCAAGGGAGTTTCCGCAGCTACTCCCTTGGCGTTTTGCAGCGACAAGTTGAATTCGTTGTACAGATCAGCTCGCCACAGCAAATCCATTGAAATAAGGGAGGCATTCCGTCCGAACACATAATCTTCGTCAAAATACCGCCTGCTGAAGTCATATTGAGCCTGTGTCATACATGCGTAGGAAAACTGCAGGGCCATCCGGTCTATTTCAAAACCTCGGGCAAAACGCCCTCCAAGCAGCCAGCCTTCGGCCTGCGCTCCCCATACTTCCCATGCATTCCATCCCCAGTCATCTTCAAGCACTCCGTTGTAGCTGAGCTGTCTGAGTGCGTCCAGATTCGGATCTTCAAAGCGAGCGGCTTCAAACATCAACGCGCCCTGGGTTCCGATAGCCGACAAACCAACCTCTGCCGCCCCATACACCCCGGCGTCAAAGCGCCCTGTCTGCATTCGAACGGGCAACGTTTCCGAATCTTGCTGCCAGTACAGACTGGAGGTCAATGTTTCGCTCAAATAAGGATCCAAGCGCATCGTCTCAATGGGATAGTCCTCCCAAAGAGCCGATGAATAAGAGCGCATCGAGGACGTCAGCGAATATTTGGCTCGCAGCATTTTCGAACGCCCCAGCCTCAGCATTGATGCTTCTTTTGAAACCGAAACATTTGCCGTCCGATCAAAGGGAACATCGTTTTTGCCTAACACTCCGTTTTTTCGGTTGAGAGTGCCTTCCACAGATAAAACAACTTCCACATCCTCGGCCGCATCCCATTGCGATTGAAGACCGATGTAAGACTTTGTGGGGCGATCGCCGTAAAAAGAAACGTCGTGGACTTTATTTTCCAAACCGGTATGCAGTTGAGCGTACGAAGAAACTTCAGGGCTGCTGTTGGTTGCACAACCGGAAACCATGCTCACAAGAAGCAAACTCCACAACCCCTTAGAACGCATACCGAAACCTCCCTGTTTGCATTCATTGTATGCGGCCAGGATCCCTGCATCGGTACTCTAAAACACAATACCCCTAAGAATTTGCGCAACTTAACAATTTACAGGGATGATCTTCTCAAAAATCTCGCTCAATACAGATCGCCCGCTTTTACACTCTGGGATGCAAGACCTTTCGAATACGGTTGCTAAACTGTTCTCGACTCACCTCAAAGGGCACGCGTCATGAATTCACTTCTAACCGACCTTCGCACGGCTCTGGGATCGCAGCACGTCCTGACCGATCCGGTCGAACTCGCGCCGATGCTCATCGACAACCGAGGCCGTTGGCATGGCTCGGCACTGTGCGCCGTTTTTCCCGCAACAACCGACGAAGTCGCTCAAATCATGCGCATTGCTCGTCGCTACAGCGCTCTCGTCTTTACGCAAGGCGGCAATACCGGAAACGTTGCAGGCGCCACCCCCGTGGTAAAGAGCGCCGATGTCTGCCGCTCGATCATCGTTTCGACGAAACGCATGCGGAAAATTGAGTCTGTTGACACCCTCAACGACAGCATTGTTGTCCAAGCCGGAGTCCCGGTGGCGGTTCTGCGCCAAGCGGCAGCAGATGCCGATCGTTTGTTTGCACTCAGTCTTGCCAGCGACGGCACGGCAACCGTCGGCGGCATTCTGGCTGCCAATGCCGGTGGGGTTCATGTCGTGCGCTACGGCAATGCCCGTGAGCAGTGCCTGGGACTTGAAGCTGTACTTGCCGACGGACGCGTTCTCAATCTGATGCGGGGACTGCGCAAGGACAATACGGGATACGCACTAAAGGATTTATTCATTGGAAGCGAAGGATCACTGGGCATCATCACACGAGCGGTGCTTAAATTGCATCCTCTGCCGGCAGACCGCTCGGTACTGTGGCTGTCACTGGACTCCATCCATAAGGTTGAACGCGTTTTTGAAAAAATGCGAGAGGTCTTCGGCAATGCATTGAGCGCCTTTGAAATCATTCATCAGACACCGCTTGAGCGTGTTGCTCAGGTCTTTCCGGAGCGTCTCGGCACGCTCAATACATCGGCTCCATGGTCCGCGCTCGTTGAACTTTCCTACTGCACGCTTGAAGAAACTCAAAGAAGCAGCCCCATACTTGAAACAGTGCTGGAACAATTCCTTGAGGAAGGACTCTTGCTTGACGCCGTCGTGGCTCAAAATCAAAGCCAATGCGATGCACTTTGGACCATACGCGAAACCGTTCCGGAAGCACACAAGAAAACCGGAGGAAACGTCAAGCACGACGTAAGCGTACCGCGCAGCTCGCTGGCCTGTTTTGTCGAGAAAACCAACACAATGCTCAAGGCTCGTTTCGAGTGGATTGAACCGAGCGTTTTCGGTCATTTCGGCGACGGTAATCTTCACTACAATATGGGCGTTGTCCCGGGGTTCGATCCCCGGCTTTGTTTTGTCTTTGAAAAAGAAATCAACGCCATCGTTTACGATCAGATTTCCGCATTCAACGGCTCGATCGCAGCCGAACACGGAATCGGACGAATGAAGCGGGAACTGTTGGAAAAAACAAAGCCTCAGATTGAGCTGCAGCTGATGCGTTCAATCAAACGCGTTCTGGATCCGGACAACCGACTCAATCCGGGTGCCGTCATTGAGCCCTCAGATCAAAATTTATAACGGAGCGGAAATAGTGAAGAAGACCATGCAGTATTTCAAGGCAACTTCAGTCGTATTGGCCGCAGCCGTGTTGCTGAGCGGATGTATGGGTACGGCGGTCAAGCATCAGCCCAAGGCCAAATACACGGAATTCACCGATATCACCTGGCGTCCGGAAATTTCAATTCGTCCCCCGTTTCGCAGCAATGAACTGCCGGTCGATTCGACAACGGTACTGCAGGAAGGCATTTATGCTTTCTACGATACAAACCAAAGCGTTTTGCAGATGCAGTCCTTGCCTGACGGAACGTGGACTGTCAACGAAACCACCGATGGCGTTGGTCAGCGCTGCTTTACTTGGAGCAAAGGCGCCGCGCAGCTCGTTCGCAATTCCCGTGCAATCCCCAATGTAGGCACTATGAGTGCTTCTCGTCTTTCAGACGGACGCATTCTGCTGCAGAATTCCGGCAAAGCGGCGTTTAATCTCGCGGTGGAACTTCGAGCCTACAACGTCTCGGGCAAACCGATTCGGCAATTTCTCCGCAACAGCAACAATCAGCCCGATTCACTGGCGTGGTTCATACCGGCTGAAGCCAAATTTCCTCAGGGATCGGTTGCATATCTCGCCACCTATTGGCTCGGCGACGATGAAGTTGTCATCCCGTCACAGTCGGCCTTCACCGGCTCGGGAAGTCTTGAAAACATGCTGAGCCGCTACACGGCCAAAACCACTCCCTACTGCATCAGTTACGTCAGCCATGCCGAAGCCACTCCCTACGGGCTTTCGTTTGAGTCGGCTTTCCGCACCCCGAAAAACAAACGCAAAGCCGCCGTTCGCTCCCAAGGGCGTTTTATTCTCAAACCCGTACAGCGAACCAATATGTTCTGCGAGCGTCTGCCTGATGGTGAACAAAAGGGCGGCATATGGAAGATCACCCGCATCCAAGGCACTCGTGTGCTCGAGCTGCATGAAGATGCCGATGTCGATTGTTCCGACATGGGCATTCAGCCGATAAACAATGCCGGCGTCGATATCGGATTTGCCGAAATCGTCCGCGGAAACAAAGGTCATGCACGACTGCAGGTTGTGCCGGTCCGCATCATCCGCAACAATCAGCCTGTCATTGACTTCAGGCTGAAATTCAACAAAGCCGCAGCTCAGGCCATCGCTGAGGTACTGCCCGCTGCTGATGCTGCACGTGAGGCACACCGACAACAAAACAAAGCCCGATAACCATTGAATCAATTTTTGCGGGCGCCCTTCGGAGCGCCCGTTTTTAGCAATTGGAGAAGATATGACAGCTCAAATTTTGGACGG
>DXSO01000118.1 GCA_019410445.1 Sutterella sp. | reverse complement strand
ATAAAACGTTCGCCCTGTGGGTGCTCGTATTTGCAGTGGTTGCTTATGTATCCCCGGAAACATTCAAGCCGTTGGCGGGCTGGATTTCTCCGTTGCTGGGGTTGGTGATGTTCGGAATGGGGTTGACCCTTTCAGTGCACGATTTCAAATTGGTACTGACCAAGCCGGTCGATGTTTTGATCGGCATTCTGGCTCAGTTCATCATCATGCCGGTGCTTGCTTATGTCTTGTGTATTTTGCTGCAGTTGCCTGCTGAGATCGCTGTCGGCGTGATTTTGGTTGGCTGCTGCCCTGGCGGTACGTCATCGAATGTGATGACCTTTCTGGCTCGCGGCGATACGGCTCTGTCGGTGACGATCACGAGTTGTACGACGATTTTGGCGCCGATGGTTACGCCGGCTTTGATCTGGCTTTTTGCCCATGAATGGATCAACATCGATCCGATCGGAATGTTCTGGTCAATTTGTCAGATCGTTTTGCTGCCGATCGCTCTCGGTGTGGCTATCCACACTATTCTTGGGCATGAACGCGTGCAGGTTGCCGCAACTTGTCTGCCCTTGATTTCCGTGGTTGCAATCGTATTGATTGTTATGGCCGTCGTGGCAGTCAGCCAGCCCAATATTGCCAAGAGCGGTCCGTTGGTTTTTGCTGTTGTGGTTCTTCACAATGGTTTGGGTTATCTGGTCGGATATTTGGCAGCCAAGCTCTTTAAGATGAATCTGGCCAAGAGAAAGTGTTTGTCTATTGAAGTGGGCATGCAGAACTCCGGTCTGGGCGTTGCATTGGCGACGGCGCACTTCGCTACGATGCCGCTTGCAGCTTTGCCTTCGGCAATCTTTAGTTTCTGGCACAACATCTCGGGTCCGATCATTGCGACCATCTACCATCGCATGAAGGATGAGGAACAGAAGTGATGTTCCTGACGACGCTTGAATAGTCATCAAAACAGTTGCCCGAACAGACTTAAATGTTCGGGCAATTTGTTTTTCGGAAATTGATGAAATCTCAGCCTTTGGTTTTATTGGGCTGCTCGGCAGAGGCCAGAAGTGTTCCTTTGGCAAGACCGATAAGGGTGCCAAGGGCGGAGGCGAGCCAGACGGTTAGAAGGAGCGCCATCAGGAAGGCGGCGACGTATGGCAAAAGTCTCAGATTTGCCAAACTGGAAAGACGGAGAGCAAGAACAGTGATTGCTCCGATCGGAAACACGAATGCCCACCACGACAGAGCAAAGGGTAGTTTGCCGAGCCAAACATTGCGTAGAGTCAGTGCCATAGCCAGCACAAGCCACCACAGCGAGGCGCCCATAAAGCCCATGGCTACCAAAAGCCCATAGCTCATGGCCGCTTCATTGCCTGTTGCATGCAGCAGTGACAGGAGACTCAATGGAATGACTCCCAAAGGTGCCAGGTGCACCCAGAGGGTAGGAGTCATTTTTCCTTCAATGCCGGGAGCAAGGAAATGTCGTCCCATGGTGATGGCCAGTAGAGCTAAATACATGAAAACGCCTGCGCCCATTCCGAGCATGTTTATTCCGAAATACACCTCTCGCATGAGGCCTTCGGCATGAGCGGCAAGGCCGGCTCCAGCCACAGGAATCACCACTAAACCAACAGCAGGGATGAAGTGAGCCGGTGTGACCATTTCCAACTTCAATTTATCCAATGTGAATAAACGAAAAAGGACGATGTAACTGCAAACAAATATGCCAATGGTGCCAATCCACCAAAGTGTTCCAATCCAAGAGGAATCAAGGCCGCGACCGCTCCATTGACCTGCCATAACGAGCATGGCAATAGGAAAGGTTGCATAAAAACTGCCTTCAACCGGATGAGACAGCGTTTCAAAGACAAGACGAGGATAAAGAGCAATGCGCAGGAATGCTGCCGAACCTAAAAATACCATCAATATGATGGCAAGAATATGCAAAACATCAGCAACCCATTGAAAGGCTGTGCCATTAAAAAGCAGCCATGCAGCCAGACTGGCGACCGACGTACCCATGACGGCAGCAAACCAGCCTGGCGCCATGCTCTTGACAAACTTCAGCATAACTTGAGATTTCCTTAGAGACGGTTATGGCTCTCAGACGTTTTGTCAGAGAGCCTTTGAAATCAATCTAAGGATTAGGCCAATACCCGTCAATACACTGAGTAAAAGATGAGCGTCTCAGTAATTTTTGAGATTGATGGCAGAATGCCGATGCCGGCGCATTGTGACTGGTGGAAATTAGCAGGGGCGAAGCTTAGTTCTCAACGATTGTGAGGATGTCTTCTAAGCAACGTCGTGTCGAACGAAAATCGTTGAGCGCAATGTTGGCCGGATAGCCCAAAGCAATGCCGATTGCAATCGCGTCGGTTTGAGGAATATTGAGCTCTTTACGCAGGATATCGGGATACTTTACGAGATTGTATGCAGGCACGGAGTCAACTCCGCGAGCCTTGGCAGCAAGAAGCAGCGTTTGCTCAAATCCGCCGAGATCAAGAATGGCCCATTGTGAAGCGGTTTTCGGCAGGGTTAGATAGACGACGGCCGGAGCATGGAAAAGTTGTGTCTGGCTTTCTTCTTTAGCTTGTGCCAACCCCGCATCAATTCGGCTTTTTGTAAATTTGGCCATATTTTCCTGAGCCATCTCAGACCATTGTTCCCGATGTGCCGGAGCAAAATCTGAATTTCCTTTAATGCCGTTGATTGTTCGTTCAGCGTAAGCGCGTCGGATGGTTTCGAGTTTATGACCGACGGCAATCCAAACTCGCCATTCTTGAGCATTGACCCAGGATGGGGCACATTGGGCGTCTGAAACGATGGCTTTGAGTGTTTCCAACGGCACGCTGCGACCATCGAAATGCCGTGTGGAGTGGCGGGCGTGCAAAACATCTTGAAAGTCCATTTGAATTCTCCCTTTCAGTTGCCTGTAAATCGAGTATTTTCGAGTCTACACCCGTAAGTCCGGAGGCTCGAATTCGGCTGATGGTAAAAAAAACGCCGCTCGTTGAATTGAGCGGCGTTACAAACCAAATCGAGCCCGGCGGGTTACTTGGCAGCCTTTTCCTTCAGCACGAAGTTATGGCAGCTGTTGCACATCAGCTCGGGTTTGGCGAGATTGGCCTTGTGGCAATCCTCACAGTTGACCTTGCCCATGTGGTTGTCATGAGGATTGGGCTCAAGGTTGGCCGTCTTCTTAGCGAGATCTTCGTAAGAGACATGGCACTTGAGGCATTGGTTCTTGGTGACGAAACCGTTTTCAGATTTCGGCCACATGCCCTGATGTTTCTGAGCCAGGGTCTGTTCGGCGGCAGCAACGGCACCGGCAGCAAACGAAAGGCTCACGCTCATAGCCAAAGCGGCGATAAAAATCTTTTTCATTTTTACATTCTCCCGGTGGTTGGTTACTTCTTAGCCTTCTTGGCGCGATTGGCCATTTCAACGCCGGCCACACGGCCGAACACCGTTGCAGCACCGAGCTGGGCGCCACCGGCGTAGTTGTGGAAGAAGATACCGCCGGCGGAGTTGCCTGCAGCGTACAGACCGGGGATGCTCTTACCATCGAGGTTCTGAATCTCGGTCTTGGTATTGATCAACGGTCCGCCGAAAGTGGCCGTCATGCCACCCTGAAGCGGCACGGCATAGAAGGGAGCCTTGGCAATCGGATGCGGTTTTTTGTAGGTGCAGGGCGGATTCATCTCTGCAAGTTTGCCGGCCTTGAGCTTGTCGTTGTACTCGGCGACAAGCTTCTTGATCTTGTCGGCGGGCAGACCAACCTGCTTGCAAAGTTCGTCAATCGTGTCAGCTTTGCCGTAGGGCGAGTTCAGACGATCGAATTTCGGAATCACCTTGTCGAGCACGGAGCAGTCGCTGTCGACGATCACCCAAGCGGTGTTGTCAAGGGTCATCTGAGCGGTCGTACGAGCCTTGATGACATAGGTGTTGTTTTCGTCCATGTAACGGTTGCCGGACGTATTGACCTGGATGCCGTAACCGGAGTTCAAGACGTCAGCCGGGTTGACGTGCGTCTTGCCGATAATCGGACCGGAGTGGAACTGATCCATGTTCACAAACTTGGTAAACAGGGGCAGCGTCAGAGAAATGTTCTCGCCGGTAATGGCCGGAGAGCCGCGCAGAACCATACGGGTAGCCCAACCGCCGATGTAGCGGTCAACCATTTCAGGATTGCCCGAGAAGCCGCCGGTTGCAATGCAAACACCGCCGCGGGACATGAACGACTTCTGACCGGCCGGAGTCAGTACCTTGACGCCGGTGACTGCAAACATGTCGTCATGCAGCAGTTCGATGGCCTTGTGTTCATAACGGATATCGATGCCGCGCTTTTCAGCCGCCTTCAGAAGCGTCTGCACGAGGCGGGCACCACCAGTCTGGCCTTCACCGAGTACACGGCATGTACGGCCCAGGCGCGGATAAGGCATCTGGCGGATCTTGCCGAACTTAACGCCGATATCCTTTTCAAGCCAGTCGATGCCTTCGGAGATCTTGTCGGTATAAAGACGGTTCAGAGCCTTGTCGCCCATTTGCTTGGAAATGTCCATCATCATGGCATAGAAGGCTTCGGCCGTATCCTTGATTCCCTGTTCGGCCTGATGACGAGTACCCCAACCGCAGATGGAACCCAAAGCAAAAATAGCGTTGCCGTTGGGACGATCGCATTTTTCAAGCACGACAACCTTGGCGCCGGCATCGTGAGCTGTAATGGCGGTGATCAGACCGGCGGGACCGGCGCCGAGCACGATGGCGTCAAAGGTTTCTGCCTTAGCCTTTTTGGGAGCGGCTTCTGCGCTGGAGGCCAAACCCATGCCGGCAGCACCAACGGCAGTTGCGCCGACGAGCGAACTCTTGAAGAGGCTGCGGCGGCTCATTTCTTTTTCGATCATTGTCTTCTCCTGATTAAGAGGCGGCACATGCAGTCCGTCTAAAACCTTACGGAGCCGCTCTTATGATCAACCGGATCAATGACTTTCCGATTCTGAGCTCCGGACGGTTTCGTGCCGAATACATCGCCTGAAAGTTTCGAGACCTTGTCATCCAAGGCTTTCTTCTTTATACGGACGAATTGTTGCTCTACGTAGGTGCTACGTAGTTTTGATTTATGTCAAATATCTGATATCTGTTCAGAGAAATTTAAGCAAAAGAGAATGAAGGGATGAGTTAAGGAAAGGCGCAAAAGCATTTCAGTGCTGCCAACTTTCCATAAACCAGTCAGAAACGACTTGGAAAGTGCCGTATTTGACTCGGTAGTGCGCAGCTTGAGCAACGATCGGTTTTGCATGATATGCAAAACCGAAACCGGCCGCGCCGATCATTTCCAGGTCGTTGGCACCGTCACCGCCGGCGATGCATTGACTTAGTTCACAGTCATGAAGCCGAGCGATGACCTCAAGAGCGCGACGTTTGCCGCTGCGATCCAGAATTTTTCCGCCTGCCGGTCCTGTGACTTCACCTGTGAGCTTTCCATTTTTGATGACCAGGCTGTTGCAGACAAAATTTGTCATGCCGTAGTCGTCGGAAACCATTTGGGCAAACTGAGTGAATCCTCCGGAGAGGATATATGTGCTGACACCGGCCCGGTGCATGAGTTGCAGAGTTTCTTTAGCTCCCGGAGTCGGTTGAAGCTTGAT
>DXSO01000117.1 GCA_019410445.1 Sutterella sp. | reverse complement strand
CTACGATAGACAACAAGGATTTAGACAAAATGTCCGGACATTCCAAATGGGCCAATATTCAGCATCGTAAGGGCCGTCAGGATGCCAAGCGCTCCAACCTCTGGACCAAGCTTGTGCGCGAAATTATCGTGGCTGCACGCGTCGGCGGCAGCGGCGATCCCGACATGAACTCCCGCTTGCGTTTGGCAATCTCCAAGGCTCGTGACGGCAACGTGCCCAAGGACACCATTCAGAATGCCATCCTCAAGGGTACCGGCCAGCTCGAAGGTGTCAGCTACGAAGAAGTTCGTTACGAAGGCTACGGCATTGGCGGCGCCAGTCTCATCATCGACTGCACGACCGACAACCGCACCCGTACGGTGGCCGATGTTCGTCATGCTCTTTCTAAGCACGGCGGCAATATGGGTACCGAAGGTTCGGTGGCTTTCCAATTCCGTCATTGCGGCCAGTTCCTCTTTGCTCCGGGAACGAGCGAAGACTCCGTGATGGAAACGGCTTTGGAAGCCGGTGCCGATGACGTTGTGACAGATCCGGAAGACGGTTCAATCGAAGTGGTTTGCGAACCGGCTGCTTTTGATGCCGTCTCCAAGGCCTTCGAAGCCGCTGGTCTCACGCCGGTATCTTCGGAAATCACGATGAAGCCGCTCAATGAAATCGAACTCAAGGGCGAAGATGCAGCCAAGATGCAAAAGCTCATTGATGCTCTTGAAGATCTCGATGATGTGAGCAACGTCTACACGAGCGCTGTGTTCGACGAAGAATAATTCGTCGTGCATGTATGAAGTGTTGGATCGTTTCGTTTTAGAAATGACCAACTTCAGAAAAAAGAGCTTGCGGGTACAATTCCTGCAAGCTTTTTTGTATCCACTTTCTCCGCCTTATGTTCAGAGGCGGATCGGAGAATATTTGTGACTAAGGTTTTAGTGATCGGCAGCGGCGGTCGTGAGCACGCGCTGGCCTGGCGTCTTGCCAAATCCGAAGGTGTTGAAAAGGTCTGGGTTGCCCCGGGCAATGCAGGAACGGCTGCGGACTGCCGCCTTGAAAACCTCCCTATCACCGACATTGAGGCCTTGCGCGACTGGGCTCTCTCGCACCAGATCGATCTAACTGTTGTGGGCCCGGAAGCGCCGCTCTCCAAAGGCGTCGTCAACGTGTTTAGAGCCGCGGGTCTGCCGATTTTCGGCCCGACCAAAGAAGCTGCTCAGCTTGAAAGCTCCAAAGATTTTGCCAAGGCTTTCATGAAACGCAAGGGCATTCCGACTGCCGACTATGAAAGCTTTACCGATGCGCAAGCCGCTCATGATTACGTCAGCGCCAAAGGAGCTCCGATCGTAATCAAGGCCGATGGTCTTGCCGCAGGCAAAGGGGTTGTGGTTGCCATGACCGAAGAGCAAGCACATGCAGCCATCGACGACATGCTCTCCGGACACAAGTTTGGCTCTGCCGGTGCCCGCGTCGTCATCGAAGAGTTCTTGGAAGGCGAAGAAGCAAGTTTCATCGTCATGGTCGATGGTAAAAACGTACTGCCCCTGGCCACAAGCCAAGATCACAAACGTCTCCTCGATGGCGATCAGGGCCCCAACACCGGCGGCATGGGCGCGTATTCTCCCGCTCCGTGCGTAACCGATGAGGTTTATGAAAAAACCATGCGCGAAATCATTGAACCGACGGTACGAGGCATGGCTGAAGACGGCATTGTTTATACGGGCTTCTTGTACGCTGGTCTCATGATCGGCAAAGACAAGCAAGGCAATACCACGGTTAAAACCCTTGAATTCAACTGCCGCATGGGTGACCCTGAAACGCAACCCATCATGAGTCGCATCAAATCGGGCTTTGCAAAAACACTGGCTGCTGCGGCAGCCGGCGATATCACGCAAGGCGGCATTGAGTACGACGAACGGTCGGCTCTTGGTGTCGTGCTTGCCGCCCGCGGTTATCCCGAACATCCAGAAAAAGGAGCTGTCATCACCGGATTGAGTGCTGAGACAGAAGACTCTGTCATCTTCCACGCCGGCACCGCCAATGATGCCGATGGAAATATCGTTGTCTCGGGTGGTCGTGTGCTTTGTGTTGTCGGCTTGGGTGAAACACTCAAACAGGCTCATGACGCCGCGTACCGTACAGCCGATCAGGTACACTTCGATGGAGTGCAGAAGCGCTCCGATATTGGTTATCGCGCGCTCTGACGACGCTGCTGAGCACCGGTTTGAGGATCGGTGCTCAACCAAAAGAGCGAACTCTCTCTATTAGGCCAACATTTTGAAGCGCATTACAACAGCTTTTGCCATTTCTGCCGCTTTGCTTGTTCAGATTGCGGTGCCGGTGATCGCCTCGGACACCCCTTTCGGGTATCCGAGTACGTTGTTGCGTGCGCGCAGCACGTATACGGTGAGTCCGGCTACTCCGGTTCTGCTCGGCGATACGGTCGTTGTACTCGAACAATCCCGTCTGTCTGATGTTGCGGCCATTGTCGGCTCTCGCGTTCACACTGATGAAGACGGACGTCGCTGGGTGTGCGCACAAACAAAAAACGCTGACTCCCCGCTCCGCCTTTGGTTCATTGCCACAGGCCAGGAAACCGTCACGGAAGTGCAGATGTCTCCGGGAACTTTCACAGGTTCTCAATCCTGCGGGCGTTTGACGGCGCATTTTGAACCTGTCTACCTGTCACGCATTCAAAGCGGCATGACGATTCGTGAAATCACGGCCGATATCGGTCCGGCCAGTGCCCACGATGCTCAGGGCTGGCATTTTTGGGTATCCCGCCGCAACTATTCCTATGACGGTGCTAACTACACCGAATACGTTTGGGTTGGTGCTCACGAAGTAGAAGGTAAAGTCCGTGAAGTCTTTACCACTCAGCTCACACGCTGAAAGCGTTCGGGCGCACTCAATTTCTGCAATTTTTCAATCAGACGAGGACATTTTCCATGCGTCGCGGCATCGGACTTTTGGGCGGCAGTTTTGACCCGATACACAACGGACACTTGGCAGTCGCTCGAGGTGCGCTTGAAAGTCTCAGACTTCAGCGTGTGGATTTTGTGCTGGCCCCTCGCCCCTGGCAGAAATCCGTGGCTACTCCCGTAGCGCTGCGTTTGGAGATGCTGCAAGCCGCTATCGGCAAGAACGAACGATTTGCCGTCTGTACGAAAGAAATCGAACGCATTGGTGCCACCTACACAATCGATACCGTACGACTGCTCCGCGAAGACGTTGGGCCATCAATGCCCCTGGTTTTGCTCATCGGAGCCGATCAGTGGAAGAATTTTCATACATGGCGAGACTGGCCTTGCTTGTTTGACTTCGTCAATATCGCCGTATGCACTCGAGATGGTCAACTCTCCGAACCCGCAGCCGAAGTTGCACGCTTTGCTGCAGGCCGATATTGCGAAGCACTCGAACTAACGCAGACCTCTCACGGCCATTGGACGACGTATGACATCGCAGCACATCCGGCCAGTTCGACTAAAATCCGCTCACTTTTTGCTTCCGGCGACCGCAATCGAGCTTTCAAAATGCTTGAGACGTGGCTTCCAACTGCCGTTGCACGTCTGATCGCCCATCAAAACGCTTATTGATACTCAAGTCCCTTTGATTGGACATCCACTATCACACTAAGGAAAACATGCTCAAAACCGAAGAACTTCTAAACATCATCGTCAACGCCCTCGACGACGTCAAAGCCCGCGATATCAAGGTTTTTGATACCGCTGGAAAAACCAGTGCTTTTTCTCGCGTTGTGGTTTGCTCGGGCACCAGCAACCGCCAAACTCGTGCACTTGGACAGTCCGTCGCCCGTGCTGTTCGCGAAGCCGGCGGCAAGGTCAGCGGCCTTGAAGGCAGCGACTCCGGAGAGTGGGTTCTTGTCGACTGCGGAGAAGTCGTCGTGCACTGCATGCAGCCGACGATGCGCTCCTACTACAACCTTGAAGAACTTTGGGGGCCTGAAACGCTTGATATTTCTGCCTACCTCAATGCATTGGCAGAAAAAAGTTCTCACGCTCCTGAATCGGCCGAGTAATCAACCGTCATGCATATCACCATCGTAGCGGTCGGTCAAAAACTGCCGACATGGGCTCAAACGGCCGTAGACGATTATCTCGGCCGTTTCCCGCGCGACTTTACCGTCACCGTCAAAGAAGTCAAAGCCGAAGCGCGTACCGGCGGCAAACCTGTCTCGCAGGTAATGGCCGCCGAAGCTGAACGCATTGAACGTGCGGTACCTGCCGGTGACGTATTGGTGGCCATGGACGAACACGGACGAGACATGACAACCGCAGACTTTGCCAAGAAGTTTTCCGCTTGGAAAAACGAGGGATGCGGCGTGACATTCATCATCGGCGGAGCCGATGGCCTTGATCCCGTCCTCAAAAGCAAAGCGCGCATGATGCTGCGATTGTCGTCCATGACGCTGCCGCATGCATTTGCACGCGTGCTTCTGACCGAACAGATTTACCGTGCGTGGTCGATTTTGGCCAACCACCCCTATCATCGTGTCTGAGACCATGCCCGTCTTATATCTGGCCAGCAAAAGCCCTAGACGCAAGGAAATTCTTGCCGCAATGGGAATCCGTGACATCGAAATCGTTCATGCGGGTCCTTCCGTACTGACCGCTTTCGAAGGCGATGAAACGCAACGTGACGGCGAGTCTGCTCAGGACTACGTCGTGCGAACAGCAATGGACAAGGCCCGACAAGCCATGCATCGGGTCGCACAGCAGCACCGTCCATCTTTGCCGATATTGGCCGCCGATACAGTGGTGATCTGTGACGGGGATATTCTCGGGAAACCTGAAGATCCTGCGCAAGCTCGTCAGTTCATGCAACGGCTTTCTGCCCGTACCCATGAAGTGCGTACTGCCGTAGTCGTTAATGACGGGAGAACTGACGAACTGCACGTTGCCGTGAGCATTTCAAAGGTTACATTTTCTGCTCTGACGCCCGAACAGATTGAAGCATACATTCAGACCGATGAGCCCTATGACAAAGCCGGTGGCTATGGGGTGCAGGGACTTGCAGCTTTATTTATCGAACGAATCGAAGGAAGCTACTCGGGCATCATGGGGTTGCCGGTATTTGAAACGGCGAAGCTTCTGAGCAAGATCGCCCCCCATCTGCTGCCACTGCGCGCTCAGAGCCGATCAACAAATTAGGCGCTCGTTCTTCGGTCAAACCACCCGGATAAGTCGTTCATTACCTCAACACTGATCCCTTTGAGGGCAGGCAGACGTTCACCCAAACGCGCGGCAATCGCCTGCAATTCCTGCATTGTGAGTGCATTATCCGCACTCACATGCAGCAAGGCTTTTTCTCCAAGCCAACGCAAACGAAAACCTGCCGCAAGCTCAGGCATCGCCTCCAGAAAATCCTCCGCTTTCTGCGTAAGCAACAATCTGCGCTCATCGGGTGCGTCGCCGTAATCAAACCGCGTCATTAAGCAGGGCCGAGCCGGTTGCTGCGGATCTGAAAGCCCCAATCGAGCAGCAGCAGTTCGAATCATTGATTTTTCCAATCCGGCATCGGCCAACGGGGTATGCACGCCAAGCTCTTTGATCGCACGACTTCCTGGTCGAAACACACGAGCATCGCTGGCATTGCTGCCGTCACACAGCGGAGCACAAGCCTGATG
>DXSO01000116.1:4524-5643 GCA_019410445.1 Sutterella sp. | reverse complement strand
CTCCTGCGCTCGGGACTTGCACCCGTTAGATCATGCCCATGCTGGGCGCACTCAAAAAAAACGGAGAGTCGATTCGGTTCGACTCTCCGTTTGCATGCTCACTTAAGAAGGCGAGCACACATCAGCAATTACTGCTGTTGATCAGCTTTTTGATCACCGCCAGGCATGTATTCCTTACTCAGAACAACAGCTCCATGCTTGGCACGCAGACTGCTGAGATAAGTCGTCAACTCTGACTGACCAAACATACCGGCCAGTTCGTTTCGTGTACCTTCCAAAGCAGAGGCCTCAGGCTCAACGGTTTCGGACTTGAGGACATGCACCAGCGTGTACCCTGTCGGAGTACGCACGCCAATGTATGCCGGCAGCTCCTTAGCCGGGATGCGCATCAGCGAATTGATAAGGTTGAAATCCCATCCCTGCGGCTGAGAGCGAGAAACAGTGACAGCCTTGTCAAACTTGACGCTCGTATCGGAACCATCCTTGATCTTGGCGAGCATCTGCTTGCCATCCTTTTCTGCGGCATCAAGTGCTCGTTCAGTCGTCAGCATAGAAAGGATATCTGCTCTGACATCTTCAAACTTGGCAATATGAGCCGGCTGATAGGCCGTAACACGAGCTGCAACAAGTGTGTTCGGAGCCACTTCAATGGCTTGCGTATTGCGCTTTTCATTCAGGCATTCATCCCCAAACAAACTCTCCATTACATGCTGATTGAGCATTTTCTTATGGATGGGATCGTTCGGTCCCTGCGCACTCACATTGTTGAGCGTAACAGCCTTGAGGTTGTACTTGTCAATGACGCTCTTGAGAGAATCGCTCTGCTCGTACACCATGTTTGTGAAGTTATCAGCTTCTTCTGCAAAGCGCTTTTGGCTTTCCTGATCCTGATAGAGTTTGACAATTTCGTCACGAACCTCTGCCAACGGTTTGCTGGCGGCCGTTTTGACCCCGGTCACCGAAATCACGTGGAAACCAAACTCCGACTCCACGGGTCCGACGATATCTCCCTGTTTGGCATTAAAGACCGCATCTTCAAAAGACGGAACCATCATGCCCTTGGTAAACCACCCCAGATCGCCGCCTTCTTTGGCACTGCCGGGATCAGCGGATTCCTTC
>DXSO01000116.1:3696-4514 GCA_019410445.1 Sutterella sp. | reverse complement strand
TTCTTGGCCACTTCGGCAAAGGACTTCGGATCGGCTTGAACCTTCTTGAAAATCTCTTCGGCCTTGGCTTTAGCCTTATCTTTGCCCTGAGAGAAATCAATCAGGATATGAGAAGCGCGTCGCTCGTCGGGAGCCTTGAAGCGTCCCTGATTTTGTTCATAGAACGTCTTGATGTCTTCTTCACTGGGTTCGACCTGTTTGAAAAGATCCGGCGAAAAGACAACGTACTCGACATTGACAGTATCGGGACGTTCGAAACGCTTCTGATTGTCCGTCCAGAACTTCTTGGCATCTTCGTCAGACACCTTAACCTTATCCATGTACTGAGCAATATTGAGATTGTGCAGAGCAGCCTCGCGCTTTTCCGTCAACAGATTGAAGACATTGCGGGTATTTGTCTGCGGAACCAACGTGGTGCGGGTGATTCCTTCGGTGAGCAGATTGCGGCTGATCTCTCCGCGAATCATCTGCACGAAGTATTCATCACTCATACCGGAAGCTGCCAGAAAATTGGTGTATTTCTCCGCGTCAAACTTGCCGTCAGTAAGAAACCGCGGGAAAGTCTTGATCATTTCGATGGCAACTTGATCGCTCACATAAATGTCCTCCATGGAGGTTTCGCCGATCAAACTGCGCTCGTTCATGATCGCTTCAAGCAAAGCAACCTTGGCTTCCTGGCTGTCGAGCATATTGGAACGGAACTCTTCTCCAAGACGAGCACGCAAATTTTCCAAGCGCTGACGCTTGGCCTCGTCAAATTGTTGAGGAAGAATCGATACATCATCGACTTTGGCGATCGCGCCATCGTCGCTGATCAT
>DXSO01000116.1:0-3686 GCA_019410445.1 Sutterella sp. | reverse complement strand
GTTATAGGAATAGATACCTGTGACCACAAAGCTGGGAATCACCAACACCATGGCGATGAACATCAGCCAGCGCTTGTGATTGCGAAACAACTCAAGAAGCATTTAATTAGCCTTAGTGAATAATCGTCAAGTCGAAGCGAAAAACCCGCCCCACAGACTGGAAAACGACGAAAGTCCGATTTCCGTTCAATAGCCGAGCATTGTAACAAAAGCGAGCTGTCGACTCCCTTAAACAAACGCAAGAAATCGAGGAAATCAGCCGTCTTGCCCACTTTTTTCAATCACTGCCAACAGCTTGACCTTTACAGCAATTCCTGTTGGGACAAAATCGGACACTCAAACCAGAGCGTTTCCGGATGAACCTTTCGACAGAAATCATGCACGTAATGTCGAGTATCTTCGTCAATCACGCGGTCATAGACAGGATTGCAGCGGTTAAAAATCACGGCAGACAGCAAGACTTCTCGATTTCTGACCGCCTCAAGTGAAAGCAGCGTATGGTTGATGGCTCCGAGACGTCCGCAAGTTACAAAGACAAGCGGCCATCCTTGCTGACACACAAAATCAATACTCAACAGCTCTCTTGTCAGAGGCACCGCCAAACCGCCGGCCCCCTCCACAAGAACAACGTCATAACGAGCGGCAAGTGTTTCGGCACACTCCGACAAATGCTTGAAATCAATCCGAGCTCCATCAATTTCAGCAGCCAAGTGCGGTGAAGCCGGATAGCTGAAAAGTGCCGGAGCCGTCAGCAAAGAGTCATCTTCAGCCAAATGCACTCCCATGATCCGACGATGCACTCGAATGTCGGGACTAAAAGCACCACAGCCCGTCTGAACCAGTTTCATTGTTGCAACCGTGCGACCGGCGTGCATCAGCTCTCGTGCCAGCCACCCCGTGCAAACGGTCTTTCCGGCATCCGTATCAATGCCGCTTACAAAATGAATTCCACTGGCCAATCCGGCAACATCATCAATGTCAATCGACTTATCTTCTTTCATTGAAATTTTTAGTATCTTATCTATGAAACCTTATCTTCTCTCTTTTCAAAGAAGTCTGGGATTTCTGACACCCAAAAGCACGACCGGGTTCTACTTAACCTGCGATTAAAAGCTCTTTTGCAACACTTTATAAAACGCCGGTTACCCACTGACTCGTAACTTTGACAAAACCCTCGATCAAGGTGTTCAAATCTTTTTGATCAATCACAAAAGGAGGCATCAGATAGAAAATCCGCCCAAAAGGACGAACCCAAATTCCTTGTCGAACAAATGCCGGAGCCAAAATTCGGTTGTCCGCAGCTCGTTCAATCTCAACCACGCCAATCGCCCCCAGAACACGCACATCACGTACGCCGGAAAGCGTTCTCAACGGCTCAAGTCCTTGCTTGAGCTGAGATTCAATTCGACGAACTTTCTCTTCCCAATCTTCAGACAGATAAACATCCATTGCTGCCGTTGCAGCCGCACAGGCAATGGGATTGGCCATAAACGTGGGGCCATGCATCAAGGCATACGGAGCATGACAGCTCACGGCATCCGCAACTTCATTCGTGGTGCAAACAGCGCTTAGAGTCACCGCGCCGCCGGTCAACGCCTTGCCCAACGTCATGATATCGGGACAAATCTCAGCCCAATCGCATCCAAACCGTTTCCCCGTACGACCAAATCCGGTAGCAATTTCATCGGCAATCAACAAAACTCCGAACTCTGAACACAAGGCTCGAGCTTCACGCAGAAATTGCGGGTGATAAAACCGCATGGCGCTCGCCCCCTGAACAATGGGCTCCAGAATCAGCGCAGCGATTTCCGAGCCGCGCTTTTGCAGAACCGCTCTGAGCTGTTCGATATCTTGGGGATTCCATGGTCCACCGAACACTGACTTTGGGGAGTCGATGAAGATTCGCTGCTGCAGAGCACCGGAAAAATGTCCATGCATCCCGGCAACCGGATCGCAAACGCTCATGGCATTCCACGTATCGCCATGGTATCCCTGGCGAATCGTCACAAAATTGCTTCGTTGCGAATATCCTTTTGCGAGTTGATACTGAACGGCAAGCTTCAGCGCGATTTCCACGGCCACCGAGCCGGAATCCGCATAGAAAATTTTGGAAAGCCGTTGCGGCAACAAGCGCACGAGTCTTTTGCCCAGCTCTACAGCTGGCTCATGGGTAAAGCCAGCAAACATCACGTGAGTCAGTCGCTGTGCCTGGTCTTGAATCGCTTTGACTATCTCCGGCCTGTTGTATCCAAATGCCGCACACCACCAGCTTGATGTTCCATCAATAAGCTCCGAACCATCCTCAAGAATAATCCGGGCACCTTTTCCGGATGCGGCTACGCTCACGGCAGTGGGTAAAACAGCTGATGTATACGGATGCCATAAATGCTTTTCATCAAACGTTTTGACATCTTCGATGCTATATCCTGCTTGACAGACAAGTTCTCGGTCGGCTTGCACCGCACTGCCTTTTGTCGTAAGCATGTCACCCACAATCGCTGCATTGATGCCGCACTCCAAAGCTTTTTTCTGCACATTCTGGCTCAGACGTGCTCTTCCGCCGGCAAAACGCAGCTGAGCCTTGGGGTTGATCAAGCGAAACAAAGCAATGGCACGGAGGATTTCTTCATCAGTCAGCAGAGGCTGATTTTCCAGCGCCGTCCCCGCAATCGGAACAAGAACATTAATGGGGATCGATTGAATATCCAGAGTTCGCAGTTCAAGAGCCAATGAAATGCGATCGGTTTCCGTTTCCCCCATACCGATAATGCCGCCCGAGCATATTTCCATCCCGACTTCTCGAGCATTTTTAAGCGTTTTGATCTTGTCGGCCACACTATGAGTTGTGCACAACGAGCCAAAATACTGAGCACTGGATTCCAAGTTGCAGTGATAGCGTACGACACCCGCTTCAAAAAGACTTTGCAGCTCGGACTTTGTCAGCAACCCTGCACTAAGACACATCTGCAGATTAGTCCTACGGCGGATCGCCCGAACCAACTCTATGGTCTGACGAACCTCACGAGCAGAAAGTTTGCGACCGCTCGTCACTAAAGAAAAACGACTGATTCCGTTAGCCTGAGCTTGTTCAGCCGCTTTAAGCGCAGCATTCTCATCAATTAACGGGTAAATCTGAACACCCGTGGCGAAACGACGTGACTGTGCGCACCAGGCACAGTCTTCCGAACAGCGTCCGGACTTTGCATTGACAATACCGCAAAAGTTAAATACACGGTTGGCGTATCGCGCCGTTATTTCTCGTGCCGCATCAAGCAGCACATCGGTCGGAAGTTGCCCCAGGGCAAGTGCTTCTTGAAAATCCGGGACACGATCAAGTGCCTTTTCCGCAAAGCAAATACACGTAGTTTTTTCTCGGGAACTTAGATTCATAACGTGGGCCAATCCTCAGATCAAAAATAACACTGCCTGTATTTTCAAATCTCAAACAGCGGATCGAATTCTATTCTGCCCTTGAAAATTCTCGAGAAGTCTATGTCTGCAGATGTAACAAAGTCAGTCTCGCACAACCAGCTTCCGACTGAGATCAGCTCATACAACAATGACTCAAAAGACGCTCTGCCAATCGAATCAGCCGCTCGTCTTGTCCATGACGCATGCCGATGAACATATTCCCGCATCCCACCCAAGGCACCGTGATTTGAGGCAATCCTGCCATTGTCCAATTG
>DXSO01000115.1 GCA_019410445.1 Sutterella sp. | reverse complement strand
ACCGCACATCAGATTGGTGACCTACACGACACATTCGGCCAATTTGATGCTTCGAGAAATGGGAATTGCGCTTTTTCTCGCCAGCGTCGGTCTAAGCGCCGGCGGAAAGTTCGTGAGCGCCCTTCTGGAAGGCAACGGTCTGCTTTATATTGGATCGGGTTTGGTCATCACCATCGTGCCGCTCTTGATCATCGGAGTAATTGCGCGAATCAAATTCAAGCTCAACTACCACTCCATCGTCGGTCTTTTGGCCGGCGCTACAACCGATCCGCCCACATTGGCCTATGCCAACACGCTCTCTGAAAAAGACTGCTCGGCCATCGCCTATTCGACCGTTTATCCGTTGGCAATGTTCCTGCGCATTCTGACAGGTCAATTGGTCTTGATTCTGCTTTGGGGATTTGTGGCGTAGAAAACCCTCTCCCCAAGAATTACGAATAGTAATAAAAGCGCGAGCGGAGCATGGCAATGCCCGCTCGCTTGCTTTTGGCACTGCGAATTCGGTGTCAGACGACTTACTGCAAACCATCTGCACAAGGACATTTTTTCCAGTCACTGTTGCAGGAAAGAGACAGAAATACCCCCTTTTCGAGATTGGTTTGACTTGTGCTACCCCCCCCCCTTCTTGCTACCTAGAATCGGCCGAGTTCGTCGCTGTCGGCCGACAGCATGCTTATTTCTACTCGGAGAAATTTAAATGAAGTATCAGAAGACGATTCTGGTTGCCGCAATCGCAACAGCCATGGGTAACGTGGCTCAAGCCCAGTCTTGGGAAGAACCTGAAAGTTATACTGACATCACTGATAAATTAGTTCTATTCACCGATACGTCAACCTTGAAAACTGGTGCCTATTTCACTACGAAAAAAAACGATACAGGTCACGGTGTAGCTTCGATCAGTGGCAATGAAAATACCTTAACTTTGAGTTCAGGAGAAAAGCTCTGGGTTGTTGCAAAAGATACTACGGAGAGTACTGAAAAAATCCGTATTTACGGCATGCGTGCCGTTGATGGAGCCACCGTTCAAAACGATGGCACCCTTTTCGTGAGTTCTGTAGGTGATCAATGGGGTGGATACGCTCGCGGCTTATTGATTTCCAAAGGTGGCAAGGCCGTAAATTCCGACTCTGGCATCATCTTTGCCAACAATGCTATTGGTATGCAGACTACCAATGAAGAGGGCGATAAAACTTTTGAGAATTACGGACTTATTAAAGTTACCAACAATGGTTATGCAATTGACGGCTCCTCCAATTCAAAAGGCAAAGTCAGCATCTCAAATTTCGGAACCATTGATTTGGATGGAACATCCTGGGGTATCCGCATCAGTGATGCTGAAAATGCAGAATCCTCGTTTGAAATCAACAACAGCGGCACCATCACCGGTGGAAAATATGCGATTTCCGTAGAGAACAGCGCTGCTGATCGAGCTGTTGCGATTAATCTTAGCGGCGATTCCCATATCGAGGGGACTATTAAACTTGACGAGGCCGTAAATGTTTCGATGGCAGTTGGCTCATTGACAAACAAGGAATCTCTGCAGGTTATTGGCGAAATTGACAATCTTTCCGTTACCTCCTCTGACATTACCATCGATCAGGTTAAAGGATCAACGCTTACTGTCAACAATATTGCTGTTGTTGACGAAACTAGTGACCTGACTTTCCGTCTTAATGAAGTTAAGGAAAATGCACTGACAGTCAATGCACAAAATGCTCAGGGACTGGATCGCGTCTCCTACTCCTTCTCCGGGACCGTTTCCGACGAAATCGCTGAGGAAGAAAATTTTGATGTTGCTAAACTGTTCAATAGCATCAGCATTACCGGATCCAGTGAAGGTTCTGAAAATCCGACTCAGGTTTCCGTAGAGGAAGGCCTATGGGGCAACAGTCTGCTTGTGACCAATACTGACGGCACTTACAACACTCAGGTTCTTTCTGAAAACAGCCTGCTGAGATCGGCCAAGGATCTGGCTCTGACCAACGCTCTCGTTTGGCGCTCCGAACTCACCTCGCTTTCCGACCGCATGGGTACGCTGCGCACTCATCCCGAAAGCACCGGTGCCTGGGCACGCTACACCGGCGGCAATCTGGAAGGCAATGGCGTGGATTTTGATTTCAACTCCATTGAAATCGGCTTTGACACTCCTGTAACCAACACAATGACTCTGGGCGTGAGCTTCGGCTACACCAAGGGCGATTCGGATCTCGTCTCCGGAAGTGCCGACACCGACTCCTACAAGCTGGGTCTGTACGCCACGTATATGCATGAAGCCGGCAGCTTCCTTGATGCAATGCTCAAGGTCGGCCGCATTGATGCCTCCTACGATCTCAACAACGGCGTCACCGAATCCGGCGACTACATGTACACCGGTGTGATTGCGGGCATTGAAACCGGTCATCGCTGGACGCTCAATCAGTTCTACGTCGAACCTCAGATTCAGCTCACCTACAGCTACCTGCAGGCTGAAACGTATTCCACGACCATCCGTACCGTTGATTTTGACTCGACCAAGAGCCTGATCGGCCGCATCGGCTTCATGACCGGTATGAATTTCGCTCAGGACAAGGGTTCTGCCTACCTGAAGGCATCCTACAACCATGACTTCTTGGGCGATATGACGGGACGCTTCTACAGTGCCACGCACAACATTTCCTTCAGCGAGGAACTCGACCAGAACTGGGGTGAAGTGTCGCTCGGCGCCAGCTACAGCATGACCGACAGCCTGAATGGCTTCGTGGATGTCAGCCGTACGTTCGGCGGTGACATTGATCAGAAGTGGCGCGTCAATCTGGGTGCCCGCTATCAGTTTTAATTAAATTGAAGAAAGAGATTCTCTTTCTTTGACTGATACTCGTCGCCGATACCGAAGTCGACTCTTTATGCTTGACTTCGGTATCGGCTTTTTTTCGTCCTGTATACCCTCGACCTACGACAGGATACTTATGGAAATTTCCTGCCTTTCCCCTGTAAACTAACGGTCTGTTGCGACTGCGCTTCTTATCAAGAGGCGCTTTTTTCATCCGCAACTCCACAATTCGTTTCTTTTCAATCTTTCAGAAGAGCCCGAGGGGGCCTGGAGACTGACACATGGCTAAAGCCGATAAAGCCGGCAATACGGCAAAGTACCCGCTGAATCTTCCCGACACCGCTTTCCCGATGCGAGGCGATCTGCCCAAACGCGAACCCAACTGGGTCGCCGACTGGGAAAAACGCGACATCTACCACGTCATTCAAAATGCCTGCAAAGGCCGTCGCAATCGCTTCGTTCTGCACGATGGACCTCCCTACGCCAACGGTGAAATTCACCTCGGCCACGCTTTGAACAAGATTCTCAAGGACATCGTCAACAAGACAAAGCTGCTGGAAGGCTATGCGGTACCCTACGTGCCCGGCTGGGACTGCCATGGGATGCCCATCGAAATTCAGATTGAAAAGATGTACGGCAAGGGTCTTGAAAAGACCGATCTGATGGCCAAAGCCCGCGCCTACGCCAAGGAACAGGTTGCCAAGCAGAAGGCCGGCTTCAAGCGTCTTGGCGTTCTCGGCGACTGGGAAAATCCGTACCTCACGATGCGTCCCGAAACGGAAGCCGCCGAAATCCGTACGCTTGCCCGCATCGTCAAGAAGGGCTACGTCTACCGCGGTCTCAAACCCGTCAACTGGTGTTTTGACTGCTGCTCGGCTCTGGCTGAGGCGGAAGTCGAATACGCCGACCGCGAAAGCTACGCCATTGACGTTGCCTTCAAGCTCTCGACCGAAGATCAGCCCAAAGTCGAAGAACTCTTCGGCGTGAAGTTTGAAAAGCCTTGCTACACCGTCATCTGGACGACCACGCCCTGGACGATTCCGTCCAACCAGGCCATCAACATGCATCCGGAACTATCCTATGCATTGGTCGACTGCGGCGACAAGTATCTTATTTTGGGCGCAAGCCTCGTCGAGGACTGCCTCAAGCGCTACAAGCTCGAAGGCAAGGTGGTGGCCGAAACGCTCGGCGCCAACCTCGATCACGTGCGCTTCATGCACCCGTTCAGCGAGCTCAACGAGGGCTACAAGCGCTTCTCTCCCGTGTACCTTGCTGACTACGTTGATGCTTCGAGCGGTACCGGCATCGTGCACTCGGCTCCTGCCTACGGTGTCGACGACTTCATTTCCTGCAAGTCCAACGGCATGACCAACGATGAAGTTCTCAATCCGGTGATGGGCAACGGCGTCTATGCCGACTGGCTGCCTTTGTTTGCCGGCATGAACATCTGGAAGGCTCAGCCCAAGATCGTCGACACGATGCGCGTGGCTGGCGTTCTGCTCAACTGCGAAATGATCCAGCACAGCTACATGCACTGCTGGCGTCACAAGACTCCGCTCATCTATCGCGCAACCGCCCAGTGGTTCATCCGCATGGATGCTCCCACGGCCGACACCAAGGGCGTGCTCGATACGCAGCCTGAGGAAAAGAGCCTGCGCGAGACGGCTTTGGCCGGCGTTGAAGCCACCAAGTTCTATCCGTCCTGGGGCTACAACCGTCTGCACGCCATGATCGAGAATCGTCCCGACTGGTGCATTTCGCGTCAGCGCAACTGGGGCGTTCCGCTGCCCTTCTTCATGAACAAGGCCACGGGCGAACTGCATCCGCGTACCCTTGAAATCATGGAAGAAGTCGCTCAGAAGGTTGAAAAAGAAGGCATCGAGGCCTGGGTGAAGGCCAAGGCCGAAGACTTCATGCCTGCCGAAGAAGCCGCCCAGTACGACAAGACCAACGACATTCTTGACGTCTGGTTTGATTCGGGCTCCACGTACGAAACGGTCATGAACGGCTCGCACAAGGACGTCTACGACAGCAATCCGCACTGCGACCTTTACCTCGAAGGCAGCGATCAGCACCGCGGCTGGTTCCACTCCTCGCTTCTGACGAGTTCCGTGCTCTACGGTCGTCCTCCCTATGACGCACTGCTTACGCACGGCTTCCTCGTCGATGAAGAAGGCCGCAAGATGTCCAAGTCCTTGGGCAACGTCGTCGTGCCTAAGGAAATTTACGAGAAGTACGGCGCCGAGATCTGCCGCTTGTGGGTTGCTCAAACCGACTACACGAGCGAACTGCGCGTTGGTCCCACGATCATCAAGGGCGCCGTGGACAGCTACCGCCGCATCCGCAACACGCTGCGCTTCCTGCTGGCCAACACCAACGACTTCGACATCGCCAAGGACGCTGTTCCGGTTGAGCAGATGCTTGAACTGGACCGCTGGGCTTTGGCTCGCATCGCCGAACTTCAAAATGAAGTCTTCAAGGCCAATGCAAGCTACAGCTTCCAGCAGGTGTCGGCCTTGTTGATGAACTTTGCCACCGACGATCTCGGCAGCTTCTACCTCGACATCCTCAAGGATCGTCTCTACACGACCAAGACCGACGGTCTGCCGCGCCGCAGCGCTCAGACGGCTCTGTGGCACATCACGGCCGCCTATCTGCGTCTGATGGCTCCGATCCTCTCGTTTACGGCCGAAGAAGCGTTTGCAATGTTCAGCCCCAACAAGGACGGCACGATCTTCACCGAGGTCTACCACAAGGTGCCTGAAGTCGCCGGTGCCGCGGATCTGCTTACCAAGTGGTCGACGATTCGCGAAATTCGCTCCGACGTGCTCAAAAAGATTGAAGAGCTGCGCATGCAGAGTCTTGTG
>DXSO01000114.1 GCA_019410445.1 Sutterella sp. | reverse complement strand
TATGGGTTTGCTGACATCTTCAGTAACGTCTCTGATACGTTTTTCAACGATTTAAAAATTTTTTTCTCGAGCCAAACGCTCTTTTATGACCACGCTTATTCTTACTGTGGTGGCTAATCTTCTAAGCCGTTTGTTGGCTGTGGGTTTAGCTGCCGTCATGTCGTTTCGCCTCTTTTCAAGATGCGGCAATGTCGTGGCCGCTTTTGCTGCAGGGTTGCTTTTATCGATTGCCTGCACGCATTTGATTCCGGAGGCCGTGGAGTCCGGAATTGATGCGCATGTGGCCGGAGCCGTGCTTTTGGTTTCTTTCGTGGTGTTTTTGCTCATTGAGTGTCTTTTTGCAGGGATGGGGGCTCACACTCATGGCAGTGCCAAAGTTCGACAGGTTCCGGTACTTCTGGGGGGCGGAACGCGTTTGACCAAAGATGCTTGCTGCTCATCGCGCTCTGCAGCTCAGGCTCCTGTTTTGTTGGCTGGGGCTGCTTGTCACAGTTTTGTTGACGGTGTGCTTGTGGCTGCCGCTTTTTCGATTGATATTGCAAGCGGCTGGTTGGTGACGGCAGCCGTTGCGGCTCACGAATTGCCCCAGGTCATTGGCCAGATTGTGATTTTGATGCAGGCCGGCATTGAGAAGCGTCGAGCGGCTGTCTACGTTTTGCTGGCTTCTTTGAGCAGTCTTCTGGGGGGTGCTGCAGGTTGGGCGGTGCTGTCTGTGCTGCATTGGTTAATTGGCTATGCGATGTTGATTTCCGCTGCCAGTTTTATTTTTGTGGTACTGGCTGTTTTATTGCCGGAGCTGATGCATCAAGACGAGCATGCTGCAAGAAGATTTCCCATAGGAGTGCTAACAGCGCTTATTGCCGGCGTAGCCGCCTCGTTTTTGATTTTGCAGCCGTTGCACGAGGAAACGCACCGATTGACTGAAAGCAGCGAAGTGCATGCACATGCGCACGGGGACGCAAGTGAGGATTTCCATTCCGAAGGGGTGGATAAGCATTGAAGAGGTGTCCTTGATGCCGATTAAATATTTTGATTTCATATGTGAAAACGGACACAAATTCGAAGGCAGTTTTCCTTCGCTCGAGGAGATGCATCGGCAGATGCAAAACGGACTCGTGAGATGTCCGATGTGCGACACTGCTGAGGTTCACAAGATTCCGAGTGCCTCAAGGTTGAGTTCGAAGGTTGGTGATGAAGCTCAAAGCGAAAGAGCGCGAACTCAATTGCAGGCGGTCTCCGAACGCTTAATGACGGCAATCCGCAAGGCCGCGGATCGAGCTGAAGACGTGGGGGAAAATTTTGCAGAAGAGTCACGTCGCATGAAGCGGGGTGAATCTCCTCGAAGGCTTGTCAAAGGAAAGTGCAGTCTGCAGCAGGCTGAAGAATTGCGTGAAGAAGGTATTGATGTGCTGCCGATTCCCGAGTCAAGTGGAAAAACGCTCAACTAAAGAGGATAGGAATGCAAACGACAACAGGGACTACGACGGCAAATCGACCGATGAGAAGACGTAATCGCTGCTTGAGCGAAAAAGAGGCTTTGGAGATACTCACGACAACGGATCATGCGGTACTCAGTACGGCTGATGCGGCAGGTGTGCCGTATGGAGTGCCAATTACTCCGGTTTATTTGAACGGAGCACTCTACATTCATTGTCTTTGTCTGCCTGGCGGCCGCAAGACGGACAATATGACCGTCAATGACGCAGTCAGTGTTTGTTTTATTCGAAAGCAGACAACGTTGCCGGAGTGTTTTTCCGTGGACTACGAAAGTACGATCGTCAGTGGTCACGCAACTCAGGTCACTGACGCCGAAGAGTGGAATCAGGCTTTGGTCGCGCTCTGTCAACGACATTGTCCCGCCCGCACCCTCGAGGACATTCAGGCTGAGATTCGAAAACATGCCAAGGCAACCGCTGTTTGGCGCATAGATATCGAATCAATTTCAGGAAAAGCCAGAGCGGGTTCGAAGCTAAAGTAAGAAGTCGAAACTGTTTGTTGCTTCTATTGTCAAAATGGCGCTCGTTTGAAGAGAGTTCGTCAGTACAATGCGATTTCGATGAAAATGGCGAGCCCTAAACTAGGACAAATTCATGCATATTCTGATTAGCAATGATGACGGCTATTCTGCGCCGGGTATTCAGGCGTTGGCTACTGAAATGCGTCGTTTCGGACGCGTGACGATCGTGGCTCCGGAACGCAATCAAAGCGGCTCGAGCAACGCTTTGACTCTTAATAAGCCGCTGACAGTGACTAAGTCGGCAGAAGATGTCTTTGTCGTCAGCGGTACGCCGTCCGATTGCATCCACATGGCCATGACAGGTCTTTTGGATGAACGTCCCGATCTTGTGGTTTCCGGCATTAACTGCGGTGCCAATATGGGGGACGACACGATGTATTCAGGAACTGTGGCTGCGGCAATTGAGGGCTACATTTTCGGAGTGGATTCGTTTGCATTCAGTCAGATCGACAAAGGGTGGGCTGAGTTGGCTTCGGCTGCCGCAATGGCAGGCAAGATTGTCGAACGTTTTCTGTCACGTCGAGAAGCAAGGCCTGCAGAGCCAATGCTTTTGAACGTCAATATGCCCAATCTGCCAATGCATGCCATGCAGGGCATCCGTACAACGCGTCTCGGACGTCGGCATTGCGCTGAACCGATGATTGATGAGGTAAATCCCCGAGGCATGCCTATTTATTGGCTTGGAGCGGCCGGAAAACCTCGTGATGCAAGCGAGGGGACGGACTTTTGGGCTACGCATCACGGTTTTGTCTCTGTTACGCCGCTGCAGATCGACTTAACAAGCCATCGCCAAATTGACGAAGCGAGACGCTTGCTCGAAAGCGAATGAATAAAACTGTAAAAGAAAGAGACAAACCGTAGCATAAAGCTGATTTTCTCAAACGTTAACAGTTACAATCAAACATGTAAGCGATTGCTAGTGGCAATCGCAGATTGTTTGAGTTGAAAGAAAAAGAATTCGAAGGCCCCGGCTGTTTGATTGTGGCTGAGGCTGACAGGTAGGAGCAAGACAATGCGTATGCGTGGTTTGGCCGCCTTGTGCGGCTTGGTGTTTTTGGCTGGCTGCTCTTCAGTCGATCTTATGGCTCCAATTGAGGATCGCAGCACTCAATCGCCCGAATCGGTGGCTCCGGTTTATGACACACAAGCGCATTCCGTTCCTGTGCCGACGGAAGGTACGTTTCAGCCTCAGCATTTGAACGAAGAGCCCATGCCTGAGGCAAGTGGCCGGACACATGTCGTGGTGCAGGGCGATACGATTTACAACATCAGTATGCGTTATGGCGTTAACCCGCGCGAGCTGATGCTTTTAAACGGCGTTATGGATCCGACGCAGTTGTCGCTCGGACGGGAATTGCAAATCCCGGTTTCTCGCGATGACGGCAGTCAGACAACGGCACCGGCAGCCACTGTAACGGAGGGACAGACGATTACTTCGGAGCCGGCCGTCGTGTCGGAACCAACGGTTGAGGTTGCCAAGCGTCCAGAGACGCCTCAGCAGGTTGCGGAGCGCGAGATTGCCGAGCAGGAGCAAAAGCGAGAGGCTGCTGCGAGAGGTGAAATTGAAATTCGCTGGCCCGTTGAGGGAGAAGTGATTGCCGATTTCAATCGTACGGGTACGCTCGGCATTGATATTGCTGCCGACAAGGGAGAGCCTGTGATGGCTGTTCTTGATGGTACGGTTCACTATATTGGCAATAACAATGATGGCTACGGACAGTTTGTGTTGGTACGTCACAACATTCGTTTGCCGGGGAAACCCACGGCGCCTGTTGTGACGGTCTACGCCAATCTGAGCAAGGTGCTTGTCAGACTTAACGAAAGTGTGCGTGCCGGTCAGAAGATTGCTGAAGTTGGTGATAGCGGAACCGGGGTGGAAAAGTTACGCTTTGAGCTGCGTCAGGGTGGTCAGCCGTTGGATCCGATGCTTTATTTGCGTAAAAAGTAATTTGATCGAGAAAAAGATACTTCCCGCCCCCGCACTTAATCAGTGTGGGGGATTTCGTTGTTGAGACTCCTAAAGAGAAGGAAAATAGAAATGAGTCCCCGAAAAGAAAAAGTTCGCCCTGTATTTGAAGTACAGGTGGAAAAACTTGATGCAGAAGGGCGAGGCGTTGCGCGTCGCGATGGCAAAGTTGTTTTTATTCAAGGTGCTTTGCCTGGAGAAACTGTGACTTATGAGCAGTTTCGCAATAAACCCAGTTATGAAGTGGGTATTGTTAAAGATATTCTTAAACCTTCAGAACTTCGCGTAACTCCGGCATGCCCGAATTTTGGTATTGGTCCCGGCACTTGTGGCGGCTGTGTCATGCAGCATTTGGAACCGAGAGCGCAAGTAGACTTTAAGCAGACTGTTCTTACCGATGCTCTTTGGCATATCGGAAAAGTGGTTCCGGAATCTATTCTGCCTCCGATTGTCGGCGAGTTTTGGGGATATCGCCATCGCGCACGTCTGACGGTGCGCAATGTTGCTAAAAAAGGTGGAGTTCTCGTTGGTTTCCACGAAAAGAGTTCGAGTTATGTAGCCGATATGACGCAGTGCCATATCCTTCCTAAAAAGATTTCGGATATGTTGCCGGCGATGCGAGAACTTGTTGAAAGTCTGACAATCGCAGAACGACTTCCTCAGATTGAAGTGGCCGTCGACGGAGATGGACACACGGCTTTGGTGCTTCGAATTCTTGAACCGCTTACCGCTGAGGATACGGACAAAATTGAAGCTTTTGCAACTGAACACGGTGTGGATATTTGGCTGCAGCCCAAGGGGCCTGATTCGGCCTATCCGATGCATGAACAAGCTCGCAACAATCTAAAGCTCAAACTTGAGGCTTTTGATGTGGCCATCAGCTTCAAGCCGACAGATTTCACTCAAGTCAATCATCGGGTCAATCGCGAAATGGTTGCCAGAGCAATTGAATTGCTCGGTGTCGAGCCTGATCATATGGTGGCCGACTTTTTCTGCGGGTTGGGAAATTTCACTCTGCCTCTGGCTCGTCGAGCCAAGCATGTCACGGGTATCGAAGGCAGTGAAGCTCTGGTCGACAGAGCCCGTGCTGGAGCAGCTGCCAATGGACTTTCTCAGAAAACGGATTTTGTCGCCCGCAATCTCTTTACGTGGTCAACAGAGGACTGGGACGCATTGTGGGAGAAATCGGGAGGAATTGATCGTGTGTTGATTGATCCGCCCCGTGAAGGTGCTCAGGCTTTGGCAAAGACGCTTGCAGCAACGGACAAGCGACCTGCCCGAGTTGTGTATGTGTCCTGTAATCCGGCAACATTGGCACGAGATTGCGCTATTTTGACGCACGAAGGCGGTTGGCATGTCAGAGCTGCTGGCGTCATGAATATGTTCCCGCATACTGCGCATGTTGAAAGTATTGCTGTGCTTGAGCCGGGGGAAGCAGTCAAAGATTCGATTGAATCACCTATTGAGTAATCAAGAAAAAAAGCCTGAGAGTATAGATGCTTTTCAGGCTTTTTAATTTAGATTCGGTTTAAAAATGAAAAAAGCCTCCGTCAGGAGGCTTTTTAGCCGGAATGCTAAGAATTACTTCTGGAATTCCGGGGTGAGGAACAAATCCTTGTCCTCTTCAGTCAGTCCTTGAGAAAGAAGGTAATCACGGAACTCCTTCTTCATATTGCCCTTGCCAGACCATTCGATACCGTTGGGCGTACGATACTTGACGGGAGCCGGGCCACGGG
>DXSO01000113.1 GCA_019410445.1 Sutterella sp. | reverse complement strand
CATGCAGCGAATGCTCGGAGCATCGCTCGAATGATTGTGGAGCATCAATTCAAGCCAACGGCCTTGACAATGCAAGCAGCCGCTAGGCATACTTCCAACCAAGTCCTCCGTGAAAGCGACGGAGGCCGGGCCTGAGAAACCCGAAATCACAGGCACTTGAGTGCCGCGTGTTTTGCGGCATTTTTGTTTGCTTTCGACGAGCTCCCCAATTTTGGGGACTTCGATAACTGCGAACACTTGGGTGCAGTCTCCACTTATGGGAGAGGCACGCGGTTCCGCTTCGGCGGGGCCGTCCCTGTGAACGGTTTTCTCAACCCGCGTTGCCTCGCCCACCCGCCTGAGAAACGGGCACGAGGTTCATCATTCACAGGAGACTGCCATGCTTAAAGTGGTTAACCAAGGCACGCATGTGCCGGTTGTTGACGTTGTCGATGGCGTTGCTACGGTCGAATCGACAAATATCGCAGAAGTTTTTGAGAAGCGACACGATCACGTCCTACGCGATATAGAAAACATTCTGATTTCGCTACCGAGCGAGCGACGCGATAACTTCATTGAAATTCAGCTCGATCGCATCAATAACTTCGGTGCGACAGTTCAGTCTAAGGCCTATCGCCTTACACGCGACGGTTTCACGTTTCTTGTCATGGGCTACACCGGCGAGAAAGCCGCAAGATTCAAGTGGGCCTACATCGACGAATTCAACCGGCAGCAGACTCTTCTTGAAAGCAAGGCCCTACCTCCGACGCAATCTGAGCGAACTATGTTCGCGGGAGATTCGCTTGCTGAAAACGTGCTACGAGGGCTCTCCGGCCAAATGGATGCGGAGACCGTGGGCGACAAGCTCGTGACCATCGGCACGGTGCTGCAGGTTGTCGGTACCATTCAAAAGGTGCCCGCGTCGGGACCGCAGCTGCAGGCTGCACTCAACGCGTTTCAGCAGGCGCTTGAGGAATCTTGTGATGCTGATGAGTTGGAAAAGCAGCGCCGCCGCAGCCTCAAGGCGCGCAATGCAGCCAGGGCACGTTGGGATCGTATTCGCCAGGGAGGTGCCGAATGATGAGAGCTGAAATCACCAACCTTCCGATGTTCGACGAGTACGCCTTCATCGAGCAGCATGGCCGTGAACTCACGAGCGACGAGCTCGAAGTGCTTTCGGAGCGAATCGACAACCTGGATCGACATATCATCGCCTTCAACGACGCTACGATCGACATGCTGCATCGCGCCATTTCTGACCAGGCCTTCGAAGAGGGCAGCGTCGTGGCGGCCAATCTCCTTGAACTGCTCGCGGGCATGCAGCGGTACGTGTACCGAGCTCGCGAAGCGCTCGCAGAATGCACGACGGACGAGACGCCGTCGGAGTTGGAGTTCTCCTTTTTGAGCGACACGTGAGCTCCCTGAAAAGTTTCCTCGGGAAACTTTTTGATGGTCCTCAGAGGGGTGAGGGTGGTTGTGGTGGCTAGGGCAGGATCGCGAACTTGGGGCGAAACGTATACACGTTCGCCCAAGTTCGCCACAACCACCGCCGTAGGCGGTCGAGCCTTTCGGGCTCGGGGTTCAGGAGTCTCTGTTCTTTGCTCGGTAAAATTGCATACCGGGTTCACTAATCAGCATGGACTGCTCAATGTTTTCGACTTATTCAAGCCGCGTTGCCGAACTTCTTCAAAAGATTGAATCCGGTGAGATTGCGCTTCCAGATCTGCAGCGCCCGTTTGTTTGGGAAGATGCGAAGGTTCGCAATTTGCTCGATTCGATGAACAAGGGATTTCCTGTTGGCTACGTCATGCTCTGGGATTTTCCCGACGATTACGATGCCAAACCTCGATCTTCTGCCATTGCCAAGTCCGGCACTCGATCTGTCCGAAGTCTTCTGATTGACGGACAACAGCGTCTAACGGCGTTGTTATCGGCTATGGACGGCATCGTCGTCAAAGACAAGGATTACAGGGACCGTCGTATTCGTATTAGCTTCAACCCACTTGCCAAAGCTGATGATGGGAAGCAGATCGGTCAGTTTGAAGTGTGGACCAGCGCTACGGAAAAGGATCCGGAGTGGGTGAGTGACATTACCGAAGTCTATAAACTTGCGGCGGAAAATCCGACGACCGGCGTCTTTATGTTCTGCCAGGCATACTATTCGGCCGTGAATGCCTCGCATGAAAAGAAGGGACTAGCGTTGCTGACAACGGAAGAGCAGGCAGTCGTCTACAACAACATCAATAAGCTCTTGGGCTTGCGTAACTATAACCTGCCGGTCGTATCGATTGACCGAACGGCCTCAGAGGAAGACGTTGCAGAAATCTTTGTTCGAGTGAATTCTGGCGGTCAGAAGCTACTGGAGAAAAACTTCATCGAAACGTTGCTTGCTGTCTACGACAATGACATTCACTGGAAGATTTCGCAATTCTGTGAATCGGCTCGAGTGCCGAAGGATAAGTCGGCGTACAACCATATTATCAAACCGGAACCCTCACATCTGATTCGCGCTGCAGTTGCGCTCGGATTCGATCGCGCGCGTCTGAAGTACGCTTACATGCTTATGCGCGGTCGCGATTTGACGACAGGCAAGACGACAAAGAAGACGCAAGAAGAGAATTTGACAAAATTTCGTGATGCCATGGAAAAGGTTACGAACCTGAACAACTGGCACGAATTCCTCAATCTCTTCCCGGCTGCCGGTTACATCAATGAATCGCTGATCTCTTCCGACAACGCGGTCATTTACAGCTACGCGCTCTACCTTCTTGGCAAGTATAAGTTTGGCATTTCAGCCAACAAGTTACGCCACGCGCTCACTCGGTACATTTTCACTGTGACGGTCAATGCTACTTACAGCGGTTCATCCGAAACCATGTTTGAGGGACAGCTTGCCGAACTCAAAAATTGCAGCACGCCAGAAGACTTCCTTGCGTACATTGACGGATTCATAGCGACGCGCTTCACAGAGAGCTATTTTGAAATTACCTTGCCGGACGAGCTTAAGACTTCGTCAACGCAGGCTCCGACATGGTGTGCTTTTGTCGCCTCGCAGATCGTACTTGGTGCTCAGGTTTGGCTCGGTACGAGCACTGTTGCGACGTTGCTGGCGGTAGGTTCCTCTGGTTCGAAGCGCGCCTTCGACAAGCACCACATCTTCCCGAAAAACTACCTCAATTCGATCGGCATTGATAAGAAGGTCGACTGCAATCAGGTCGCGAACTTTGTATTCATTGATTATCAGTCAAACATCGAAATTTCGGATAGAGCGCCGGCCGAATATTTGCTCGAGTATCGCAATCGGCTCGGCGAGAAAGCGTTTGTTGAATCTTGCGAAATGAATGCAATTCCATCAGCCATCGAAAACATGACTTATGAGGACTTTCTGAAAGCTCGACGCGTTCTGATGGCGCAGATGATCAAAGCGGCATATTTGAAGCTTGCTGGGAAAGCTGAGTTGTGAAACTAACCTGTCGCAGGTAGTAACGAAGCAAGCGCTCCTAGGATGACGGAGATTCAGTGGCAAAAGCTCTATCTCTAAATGAATCAGAGATAGAGCTCAGCGCTTGTCGGTGCGGGGGTTAATCAGTCAACAGATGCCTCTTTATCTAACTGATGGATTTCGATCTTAGGTAGGGCCTTTACGATCTTCATCGTTTCCAGGCTGACCGTGATGACCTTCAGGAAGAGGTCCAACGGGTAGCGTTCGCTGCCCATCTCGGCCGCGTAGTCGTTGAAGTCGTTCACGATGCCGGAAGCTTTGTCGATGCTGACGCAAGCGCGTTCCACCACCCAATCGAGCGCCGATTTCTTGTTAACGACATACTCCTGCGCTTCAAGCGGGATGTTCTTCACGGTGATCCAATCGTTGTAGATCAGCGTGGTCTTGTCCTTGGCCGCATTGCCGGTCTTCCCCTTGATCTTGCCCCACTTCATCTGCGTCACGCGGTAGGACGGCTGCCCGACCTTCGTGTACTCAAATTTGACGCCGGCGTATGGCGCAACATCTTCAAAGTGCACGTGCAACCGAGCGAGCTCCTGACCGGCCTCGACAAAGGCCATGAACTGCTCGTAGGTGGCGACACGCGGAATGCGCGGCAGCTCCTTCATCAGATTGTTGGCGTAGCGCGTTCGGTAATCCTCAGAATGAAGGATGCCGTAGATATAGTAAAAGAGATCATCTTCGGTGATCGGTTTGCCCGGATATGCAGCCTGGAAGTGCGGCAGTGCCTCCTGAGAGAAGCCGCTCGGCATCTCACTCGGTTCGCCGAAGTCGAGTGTGTCTTCTGCTGCCTTAGATTGTTCGCCGGGAAGCCAACGCGGAAAACATTGAGTGTCACCATTGAAGTGCAGATCAGCAATGTGATCTGTCATCAAGGCTATTTGCCCAGCATCCTTTGCATTCTGATTGATGCAGATGACCAGATTGTCTACCCCAGATGAACAAATGGTTAAATTTTCGATCGAATTGTTTGGAAAGATGCTAGCTAATTGATAGCGTCGAGCGACTAGATCAACATGAAAGTATAGATTTGATGGAATGAAAGGCCTGTAGAATGATTTGCACAATGCGCTATTTTCAAATTTTATTTTTGCATTTTTCTTTAATCTTTGCTCAAGATTACTATTCCAACTAATTTCTGTTGGATTTCTAGTCAAAACAAAATTTTCACTTTCTAATGATTTAAGGCGTGCTTTTTCGTAATTATCGATTAATCGTTGAATATTATGCGATAACTTATTTTTACTAAAGTTATAGCACCAAGCATCTCGACCAGTTGCGACACCTAATGAAAAATTTTTGAAAATGGCAGGTTCTTTAGCTTTCTTGCCATCTAAGCGCATGAAGTGGGAAAACGAATCATCACGCTGATTAAACCAGTCGCCGTGTGCATCCGGAACGATGACGTTCATTGGGGTACACCTCATTCGGGCAGAGCTCATGGAAGACCCCTTCGATATTCATTGAGGCAACGTAATATGCCAACGGAACGATTTCATTCGCATGAAGTTCATGCTCGAACTTGTTTGGCAATCGGTCCGTTGGGATCAAGCCGCTTTGCATCAACCGTGCAATGAAGGTGCCAGTTCCTGAAAACGGATCAAGAATGTGAATGCCGTCATCCGCAATACTGCAGTTGAATTCCTTCTTCAGTAGGTCAGCCACTGACTGATTAATGAAGTCGACAATTTCGATCGGGGTATAGACAATCCCAAGTTTTTCTTGTTGCTTGGGGAAGGCTGCCTTGAAGAATTTTTCGAAGAGCTCTTTAATCAGTAACTGACGATCTGCCGAAGTTTTAATTGTCCTTGTGCGATTCCGGACAGATCGATAAAAATCCTCAAGAGACTTGGTCGCCAACCTCATAGATTCCTTATCAAGGGAATCCATCATGGATGTCATCGCAATAGCGATAGGATTCTGCTTCGAGAATTCGTAAGACGTTCCTTCACTTGTTTGGATAGTGAACAGCGCATCCAAAATAGGCTGCGTGACGACGTGCTGTCCAAGCATCTCGACGATTTCATCGTCTGTCAAACTGTCGTTCAACGTCGCTTTGAGCTCTTTCTTAAAAGACTCAAATGCTTCTCTGGATTTTGTTTTTGTTGGGTCCTTAAGCACATCGTTGATGTGCTTAATTTGTAGCTGACAAATTTTTCCAACATCTTCGGCCCAATCGCCCCATTCACGACGATTCCCGACGCGCTTTACAATTCGTGCACGAATCTCTTGCTCAAGAAT
>DXSO01000112.1 GCA_019410445.1 Sutterella sp. | reverse complement strand
GATCATGATCTGCTCATTTTTGTTTCAAGATCTGAGCAAAGGTCTTGATGTCGTGCTCCGATGTAGCCCAATCCGTCACAAAGCGCACCGGCGTTTGAGTTTCCCCTCTGGGCCCCCAGAGCTCGAACGTCACAGAACCCGACAGTCGGTCAATCACCGTATTGGGCAATACAAAGAACTGCTGATTTGTCGGCGAATCCATAAACAACTCAAAACCCGCCTCAAGAACAGCTTTTTTGAGCTGCATAGCACGCTGTACTGCACTGCGTGCAAGCCTCAAATACAAATCATCTGTAAAAAGCGTCTCGAACTGAAGACTGATCAGACGTCCCTTGGCCAACAAAGCTCCATGCCTTTTAATCAGCGTGAGTGCATTTCTGAACAACGTCGGATTGCATACAACAACAGCTTCACCAAAAAGTGCTCCGACCTTGGTGCCGCCGATGTAAAAGACATCACACAGTCTGGCAATATCAGTCAGCGTCACATCCGTCCCTTCGGCAGAAAGCCCGTAACCCAAACGAGCTCCGTCAAGATAAAGCTTGATGCCTGATTTGCGGCAAACTGCATGAATTGCTTCCAGTTCACTGAGTGTATAGAGAGTGCCTACTTCCGTCGGATGAGTGATGTAGACGGCTCCCGGAGCAACCATATGTTCATGAGTGTCGTCCCGATAAAAGTCATCCAACCAGCGCTGCAGCTCGTCAGCATCCATTTTTCCATTGTGCGAAGGCAGCGTGAGCACCTTGTGACCATGGGCTTCGACTGCACCGGCCTCATGAACGTTGATGTGGGCAGTTTCCACAGCCAAAACACCTTGCTCTCGCTCAACGATACTGTCGATTACCGTCGCATTCGTCTGAGTTCCACCCGCCAAAAAAAGCACTTTGCCCTCTGTCAAACCACAGGCTTGGAGAACTTTCTGAGTTGCTCTTGCGGTGAATTCATCGCTTCCATATCCCGGAGTCTGAATAAGGTTTGTTTCAACCAGTCGACGCATTACCTCCGGATGTGCGCCACGCATGTAATCAGTGTCAAAATGAAGCATATTGTTTTCTGTAACTGAGTGTTCTCTCAACAAAATCATTGAGAGCTGGAATTATCAACCTGGATCTTTGAAAAGAAAAGCCGCCGCAGTTTCCTGCGACGGCCTCCTTAGACAAACTAAGCTCTGCGAACGCTCATCACGCCCTTGATCTCTCTGAGCTGAGCCATTGAACGACGTAAATCTTCAGAAGAACGAATTTCAATGGATATGCGCATATGCGCATCACCTTTGACATTGAGCGTATTGAGTCCAGTGATGTTTTGTTTTTCGCGCATGAACACCTCACTGACATCTTTCAACAGCCCTTGACGATCACGAGCCACGATATAGATGTCAACCGGGTAAACAGCCTCTGCCTGATTACCCCAACTCACCTCAATCATGCGCTCCAAGTCGTTGGCAAGCAGACTCTTGACGTTGGGACAGTCAATGCGGTGAATCGTCACTCCGCGTCCTCTCGTCACAAACCCAATGATTTCGTCAGGCGGAGCCGGATGGCAGCATTTGGCCAACTGCGTCATAAGGCTGTCTATGCCAACAACAAGCACATTGGACTTGTGAAGTTTTTGCGCTTGCGAGCTGCGCACCAATACCTCAGGCTGCTGTTCCTGTTCTTCAACTTGCGGCTGAACAGCCTGCTCAAGCGCCTTCAAACTGAATTCTTCTTTGGCAAAAGCCACGCACAGGTCATCAACCGAGTCATACCCCAGGCGCTTTGCCAATTCTTCCAGCTTTACAGCCGTCTTACCCAAACGAGCCAATTCTTTGTCAAGTCGTTCTCGACCCGCCTGAGTCTGCTCGGCAAGTTTTAACGCATTAAACCATTGCCGCACCTTGGTACGAGTACGAGCGCTCACTGCAAAGCCAAGCTCGGGATTGAGCCAGTCTCTCGACGGCCCCCCGCTCTTGCCTGCAATGATCTCAACAGTCTGCCCGGTCTTCAGTGCCGTATTCAAAGGCACCATCTGCCCATCAACACGCGCACCACGGCAACGATGCCCAAGTTCCGTATGTACCTGATAAGCAAAGTCGATCGGAGTGGCTCCTTTTTGAAGTTCCACAACACGACCCTGAGGAGTCAGCGCATAAACGTGGTCATCTTCCAACCCGGGTTCAGCCGGCGGTGCAACATCACTTTTCCAGTCAAGCAGCTGTCTGAGCCAAGCTACCCGCTGCTCTTCCGCTTCCGCTCCTTTATCCTTGTTGGAATTACCCGTTTCCTTATAACGCCAATGCGCAGCCACACCCAGCTCTGCAAATTCATGCATTGCGCGCGTGCGAATCTGAATTTCCACCGGACGCCCGTTTGGATCGGTAACAACCGTATGCAACGACTGATATCCGTTGGGTTTGGGATTGGCAATATAGTCGTCGTATTCCTTGGAAAGGACCGTAAAGTTTTCGTGCACAATGGAGAGCACTTCGTAGCAGTGTTCCACCGAATCGACAATGATTCGAACCGCACGAATGTCAAACAACTGATCAAAGCGAAGATGCTTGCGAACCATCTTCTTGTAGATCGAATAGATGTGCTTCGGTCTGCCGCTGACTTCAGCCTCGATGCCGCTGGCTTTCATGAGCATCTGAATACGCTCTACGCACCCTCGCATGAAAGCCAGACGCTGTTCACGCGTCTCATCGAGCTCCTTGGAAATTTCGCTGTAGATTTTTGGCTCAGTAAAGCGCAGAGACAAATCCTCCAGCTCCCACTTCATCTGCCAAATACCCAACCGATTGGCCAGAGGAGAATACAAGGCCAGTGTCTCTTTGCCGTATTCATCAGCTCCCGGAGCATGCGACTTTGCAAACCAACGAAGTGTCTGCAAGCGACTGGCCAGACGCAGCACCACGACTCGAAGGTCGTGACACATTGCCAACAACATCCTTCGAAGAGCTTCCGACTGATACACGGCACCGCTTTCACGATTGTCTGATCGAGCTCGCTGACTGACATGCATGAGCTGCTCAAGGTCGCGAACAAGCTGCAAAACATTCTTGCCGAACGTTTTCTCAATCCAACGATCCGCATCATGAATGCAGTCGGTCACGGAAAACAGATAGGCCGCAATGATCAATTCATTGTCGTTGCGAACACCTCTCAAAATTTCAGCCATGCCGTCGGCATGGGCCAAGCGTGACTCCCCTGTATAAAGCTTCTGATCCAGATAAAGGGGTTCAACCAAACTGCGGGCCAATTTCCAGTCCACCGGAGTCGTTCCCGCTTCTATTGCAGGCCCCTTGACCTCGATGTCTTCTTTGTGCTGCATTTTTCTCTCTTCTCTTCTTACTTCAGGGCAGACCTACGGCCTGCGGAGGGACTGTCCTTTTTCTTTTCACAGGATAGGAAATATCTACCCTCGGATCGCTTATTGTAGCTCCCGCTGTCTTTTCTCAACATTACTGAAAACAATAGAAACAGCCTCAAACATGCTGATAACACGAAAGAAATGCGACCATGTCGACCGTCTCCGGAAAGATGCTTTTCTCTCCGAAGACGGCTCATTCATCCTTTTTCAACTCATTTAAAAGAGTTGCTTGAACTCAAGAGACAGCGCGCTGCCCCTTTCTTTGTTCGAAGCCGTTTCATATTCACCGCGCAGAAACAACTGCCACGCATACGGCTCGATTCGCGCCTGCCGATGACGAGTAAACACCCCGGGACTAACCTCATGAAAACCAGAACTGGCCAGTTCAAGCGTGGCGCGCACTCGGGCAGCGAAATGCTGCGCTGAGTCATAAGCCGTTTCAGTGCTTCCGGCACCATCAAAAAGAGCGCTGCGAATTTTCCACTCCGTCTGCCCAAAACCAGAGCGAAGCAAAATCCCCAAAGACGGCTTGAGTTTGTATTGTCCAACCTCCAAAAGACAAGACATATCGCTTCCTGCTTCAAGCGTGGCCCAAAGACGATTATTAAATGAAGTCTTAAATGCCTCACCCGAAACCGATCCGTCCGTTGTGCTGTCTGTGATTACGCCATCGTGGAAACGCGCTCCGTTGATCGCAATCTGCACATAGGGGCTCAAATGCATGGATGCCGTAGTCATGTGGGATGTAAACCTAGCCGCTGCAGACAAAAACTCAACATCGGCATCCGTCTCCAGTCGGTGTGCAACTGCTCTCTGTTCAACATCCCCTGACGCTCTCGAGTATGCCACTGCCAAACGCAGGGTATAGTCATCAAAATCTCGGGCAGCCGACAACAAAACGCCTGCCATGGACATATCCCCTGTGGTGTTTTCGATTGCACCTTTGCTTTGAGTATCAATGCCGGCAAACGAAACTGCGGCCGTTGCAGTCCAACGTTCCCCCACCGTAAAGTCATACCCCAAAGTACCGGTTATGACATCCGCCTCAAAGCCGAACGTGCCGCTGCCACCTGAAAAAATGTCCCCGGCCTTCTTTTTCGCGGACCCGCCGTCCACCCACCAATGACTTTTCCCTTCAAAAAGCGACAAATCGTGTGTCATCACCGTTTCGAGCATATCGGCAAACACACGCTCTCCGGCTGCAGCTATGCCTGAAGTAAGCGGCAGAAACACCGCTCCGTCGATGACATTGGCATAAGCATCACGACCAACGATCTGCTCATCAAAAGTATCGCTAATAAATCGATAGCCCGGAAGCGCCTTGAATGCTTCTGCCTTATTGGAAGTTTCCACGTAGCCCACGACGGACGATGCCCTCAACCCGTCAAAATCCTTGCACCATAATCGAGTGGCAATGCCGTCCTTAATCACAACACGGACACCTCCGAAGGCATGGACATTTTCAGCTGAAAAATCGCCGATGCTAAACGATTGTCCGTTCCAATTAAACAGAATCAGTTCCGCATCCTTCTCTGCCGTGACTGTTGACTGAGTCAGTCCAACAACATCATTCAAACTTGTTGTTATCTGATTGGCAGTGTTCTTACCCTGATCGTCAAAGTAAACAATCCAACGACCGTCATTGCCAATGTGAATGCCGTTTTGAATCTTCTTTTCAGTTGAAACCTGCTCACCCACGACAATTGAAAATCCCTCTTCAAGCCGAGGAGCATTGCTTGTGATCAATGTTGCTTTCGAAAGCGACCCCGTAACAATCTTCGACGTATTGACAACTTCATAGAGTCCTTTTCGAAGACTCGCAACATCATCACCATCGGCCAAAGCCGTACCCAATACAAGAACTGCTTCTCCGTTAAGACTGATTGAGCTGATTGCATTCAGCCTTGTGTCCGACGGATTCAAGTCCCAAGCAGACTCAACCTTTGTCAGGTTCTTAACAAGCAGCACTCGATTATCCGCAATCAGCCCGTTATCACTCGTTCTGTCTCCAGAAACAACAACGTTGGCTCCATCGGCCAATTCCAAAGATCCAATACGCACAAAACTTTCCGCGCATTCACTTTTTGTCGTTCCGATCTCAAGAGTCCCTCCGAAAGCTCGGTACGTTCCCAAATCTCCCATACCGACATAATGAACTCGCGAACCGAAATCATTTTGAATTGTTCCCTGCTTCATCTCAAGGCCGCCGATCATTTCATAAACGCCCTCAGACTGAACTCCTTCAAGCGGATACGCTGACAAATAAAGCGTTCCCGTGCCTCGAATCGCCGTGTGCGCTTTGATTTGGGCAGCTTGTCCTAAAGACAAGTCTGCCCCTTGGTTCAGATAGATGCCCACCGAGTCCGCTGCATCCGACAAATCTACTGCAAGTGAGTATTCCTTAAACGTCTCAGGATCTGAC
>DXSO01000111.1 GCA_019410445.1 Sutterella sp. | reverse complement strand
ATCTAATTGACAACAGCGGCACACTCGAAGAACTCGCTGAAAAAGTTCAGGGGCTTCACAAGTTCTACCTCAAGATGGCCGAAGGAGAACTGGCTCGTTAAACGCCATTCGGCAAAAAAAAACGCTGTCCGAAAAACACTTGTTAATTTCGGACAGCGCTTGCTTGACCTTTTATGGGAGCCTGCTGCAGGCTCTTTATTTTTTCTTCCGATCCTCTTCTTCCTGCTCTCGCTGCATTTTTTCAAGCTGTTCAACAATCAGATCGGGATCCGCCGAACCGGGCTCACCGTGAATGACATAAGAGCCGCTGGCCCATTCACCAAGATCAATCAGCTTGCAACGCTCCGAACAAAACGGACGCCAAGGACTTTTCATGTCGTACTCGTGCATTTTCCGGCACGTCGGGCATTTCACCATCAATTTGTATTTCTCCTAAATCTCAACATAAACGCCCTGCGCACCCAACCTCATCAGATCCGCTTCAATCTTTGAATCGCCGCATGCAACTGCGTAAAGCGGCGTGCGCTGACGGGCAGCTCGAAGAATTGCATAGGCGTCGGCCTGAGGCGTTAGTGCTCCGACAAGGGTTTCCTGCAGCGAAGAATCTTCCGCCTGCAAAGCCGTCTCAAACCACTGCCGGCATACGATCAATGGCACACCAAATTCTTGAGCCAGCTCTTGTTCGCACTTGTTGGGAGACTTTGTCAGAATTCCTTGCGCTCGACTGCTTTCGAAATCTTTGAATAGCGTCGTCGAATCAGGATTTCTCACCAAAGCCACACGTGCGGGCAACATCAGGCGTTCGATTACAAGCGAACACATCGGCAGCAGCTTTTCCCGCTGAGCCTGCTCAAGCGACTCAAACCATCGGAAACACTGACCTTCGCGAGCCTGCAGTGCACCTTCCCAGTCCGTGATGCGGCAAAAGTGCAACCGCACGTAGGCATGCGGATATTCTCGCTCAAACACGAACCATGGAGCGGCCTCACGCACTGACACGCCAAGCTCCTCGACATATTCTCGCGCGAGCGTCTCAAGCACCGTTTCCCCTGCTTCGAGCTTGCCGCCAGGAAACTCCCACCAACCCGCGTATGGCTTTCCGTCCGGACGGCTTGCCATCAGAAAACGCCCGCAGTCGTCAAGGAGGACGCCGACGGCTACCTCGGTCACTTTCCGCATTCAGATGCCCTTGTCCTTGAGCGACTCTCTGCCGCTTACCATCTTGGCAAACTGCATGGCCACACGGCCGCTTCGTCCGCCGCGCTCGATCGCCCACTGCAGCGCTTCCTGACGAAGTGCCTCAGACGTACGCACAGCTTCGGGCACTGGATAAAACTCAAAAGCCTGATCCAGCACCTTGAGATACTCGGTCTGCGAGAAGGGATAAAACGACAACCACAAACCGAACCGCTCGGCAAGCGACAGCTTTTCCTCAAGCACTTCACCCGGATGCAGATCGCCGTTTTCATCCAAATGTGCAGACAGATTGTCGCTTGCAGGCTCCGGCATCAGATGTCGGCGATTGCTGGTGGCGTACACGAGAATACGATTGCCTCCGCTTGCCACCGATCCGTCCAAAGCCGCCTTCAGAGCTTTGTAACCGCTCTCGCCTAACTCAAAAGACAAATCGTCGCAGTACAAAATGAAACGCTCGCTTCGACCTTCGAGTGCATGAACAATTTCAAAGAGGTCTCGAAGATCCTCTTTGCCCACTTCAATAAGGCGCAAACCTTCGTTGAAAAACCGTGCGACACAGCCTCGAATCAAGGAACTTTTACCCGTACCGCGCGCTCCGGTAAGCAGCACATTATTTGCCGGGAAACCTCGAGCAAACGCTGCCGTGTTTTCCAGCAACAGCTTTTTCTGACGCTCAACGTACAGAAGTCCGTTCAGATCAACCGCGGCAAAAGAGTGCACGGGCTCAAGCCGCCCTATCTCCGTTCCTAGATACGTGCGTTTCACCCATCGATATACAGGTGCCGACCAATCGAAATCCTCTGCAAGAGGAGGCAGCAACTGTCCGAAACGCAACATCAATTGCGAAACAACCGCCGCACTTGCCCCCTCCGTGAGCAACTTCACCAAATCTTTTTCGTTTGACATAGCCTTAACTGCGATAGTCGGCATTGATTGTGACGTAGTCGTGCGACAAATCCGTTGTCCACACGGTCTCGGTCTGCGTTCCCCGACCCAGGTCAATGCGTACCGTAATTTCAGGCTTGGCCATCACGCGGACTCCATCCTCTTCACGGTACTCAGCCGCGCGTCCGCCATTACGGGCAACCTGCACTTCATCGAGCCACAGATTGACCTTGCTGGCATCCAAATCCTCCACGCGAGAGTTGCCCACCGCGGCCAAAATGCGTCCCAAATTGGGATCTGAAGCAAAAAAGGCCGTTTTGACCAAAGGCGAATGCGCCACGGCATAACAAACCTGCAGCGCCTCGGCCTGGGTTCTGGCGCCTTCAACTCGCACCGTAATGAATTTGCTGGCACCTTCTCCGTCACGAACCATCGACTGTGCCAAATGCTGGCCGACGATCGTCAGTGCGGCAACCAACGCATCCAAATTCGGATCGTTTTCCGAATCGATTCTCAATTCACCCTGCCCCGTTGCGATCGTAATGAACGAATCGTTTGTGCTGGTATCTCCATCCACCGTAATGCGATTGAAACTTGCATCGGCAACGCGCTTGGCCACACCGGCAAGCACTTCAGGTGCGACAGCCGCATCGGTTGCAATAAACCCCAACATCGTGGCCATACGCGGCTCAATCATGCCCGAGCCTTTGCTAATGCCGGTAATCGTCACAAGCTTGCCGTCAATCACAGCCTTTGTGGAAAAAGCCTTGTGCACGGTATCGGTCGTCATAATGGCCTGAGCAGCTTCAATCCAATGATTGGAATCCAGGTTTTCCACTGCCTTTGGAATACCCGCTAAAAGGCGATCCATCGGCAGGGGCTCCATGATGACGCCAGTGGAGAAAACCAATGTCTCTTCAGGCTTGCAGCCAAGCATTTCTGCCAAAGCCGAGCATGTGGCATGCGCATCGTCCAAGCCCGTCTGTCCGGTACCCGCATTGGCAATACCCGTATTGACGACAAGCCCGCGCACATTTTTTGTCACGGCCTGATGCGCACGGCACACCTGCACGGGAGCAGCCGCAAAGCGGTTTTGAGTAAACACCCCGGCGGCGTGCGTTCCTTCGGCAAAACGCATCACCATCACATCGCGACGGTTCTGTTTGCGGATCGCCGCCATTGTCGTCCCGAGCTCAACACCGGCAACTGGAAAAATAGCCTTCGGATCGGGAGCAGAAAGATTGACTGCCATTGAACTTACTCCTTGCGTTTTTCTTGTACTTTGCGATGCAGCCTCCGAGGGCCGGAACAACTGCACGATCGTGTTGCTCAATTATGCCGCGCCCTTGAATGGAGAAACACCCTCTGAGATCACTCCAGAGCATTTCGAATGAAAAAAAAGCCGCCTGAGAAACGCGCTTCCCAGACGGCACGGCGTTAGCCGCTTTTCACGATGCGGTTAAATTACTTCTTCTGCTCGGACAAAATGTGCATCACTGCCAAGCGGGCTGAATTCAATGCAAAGGCCGAAGCAGTACCTTCACCGATCTTCAGATCATAGCTATCGCCATAAACCCCGCCAGCATCGTGACCAATGGCGTACAGTCCGGGAATCACATGATCATTCTTGTCGACGACCTGCAAATCCGCCGTCACCTTCACTCCGTTTAACGATGTAAGCGTGTTGAGCTTGCCGCGAATCACGTAGAAGGGCCCCGTCGCAACTTCTCGCAGATAATACGGATCTTTGCCGAACTGATCATCACGTCCCTGACGGGCGTACTTGGTCATGGCATCGCAGGAAGCCTTCAGGTTTGCCGGATCCATCCCTGCCTTTTTGGCCACTTCCTCGATGGTATTGCCTACGAATACATTACCCTTTTTCACATTGTCAGCAATGAGCTTGTCGAGTTCGGTGGCCGCTTGACCACGCTGAATAAAGTTCCCGCAAGGATTGAGATAGCCCTTACCCTTGGTTTCAATTTCCTTTTTGGTTTTTTCGTCAAAAACGATGTAGGTCCATTCACCAGAACGTGCAATGGCGTTTGAAGCCGTCGGCCAATCGATGGTCAGCTCCTCGTTGAAAAAGCGCGTTCCGGTTCCATCAACGTAAAGCAGTCCCTGACGAAACAGCGCACGCAATTCCTTATTGGGACCATTGCAGATCGCTTCTCCCTCAGCCGGCATAAAGGCGCCATTGATCATCATCGGCCCCATGTTGTCGCCAACAGCTCCGGCATCCATTGCCATCTTGATGCCATCGCCCGTGCGTCCTGGAGCTCCAACCGGAATCATCTCAATTCCAGTCATCTTCTTGACCAAATCGGTGTTGAAGTTATACCCGCCAGTTGCCAAAATCACGTTCTTTGCTTTGACCGTGACTTTTTCGCCGTCATCGTCAACAGCTTCCACGCCTTTGACTTTGCCGTCTTCGATAATGAGCTTCTTGGCCGGTGTACCCAAAAGCAATGTGCCGCCTTTGGCCGTAAAGGTCTCAACCATTGCCTTGGGCAGAGAACCAGCACTCGGATAGATGTGCCAGGTCATCAGGGGATTGTCACGCCATGCAGTCTTGACTTCCTTCCAATGCACTCCGTGATCCCACACCCATTGAATGGTGTCGCCGGACAAATCCACAAATTTCTTTAAAAGAGGAGCGTTTACTCTCCAGTGATGATACGACGCCATCCGGTTAAACGCTTCCGTCTTGGTCAATTTAATACCGGCCTTCTTCTGCATGAAACTCTCGGCAGCAAAACTGCCTTCCATGTAGTTGCCCGCACCGCCGGCAAACAGATTCTTCTCGAGCATAACGACCTTAAGGCCGCCTTCGACAGCGCTTACGCCAGCCACCGTGCCCGCCGTACCGGCACCGACAACAACGACGTCAGCTTCATAAACTTTATCGGCCCATGCGGGCAGAGCAAATGCAGCGCATACCGCTACAACGCACAACTTCTTGGTAAACAAATCATCCTCCTGTTTGGTGTTTTTACCGCGTCTTTCGCGTTTTTGTCCTCAAGGTCTGTTGAAGCGCGCCTATGCATTGCTTGAGTTTTGCTTATCATATCCACTCGTTGCGGTGGCAATAGGCTCAAATGAGACGATCGTTCGAAGTGCGCCGGAAATGGAAGCTAAAAATCCAATGCGATCATCAACACTGTCTAAACTGAATTGAGCGACGCGCTTTACTGACGACGTTTGGCCTTGCTGCAAGATGTTTGCAACATTCCACAAGCTGCCAACCTAAATTGATTTGAACACTTCGGCTAACCCTGACTAAACACAAACCCGGATCCCGCAGAGGCATGTTGACGATTCGAGCATCTCAAACTTTTCTGCAAAAGTTGCTGTTGATGCGCCCCACCCAATGGCAAACCAAAGACAGCGTCCCTTTCACTCCTTTGATGCCCTGGATTACTCCGAGCATGCCGCAAAGGCTATTAAAAGCCATGAGTGAGGTAGGAAGCTTGCGACACCTGCGCCCCGGAGAGTACGTCTTCGAACAAAATGATCGATATGATCGGCTCGTTTTGCTGCTAAACGGTTTGGGAGCGCGTGCCTTCGGTAGTCTTTTTACTCAAACCTCCTCGGCTTTGGCTCTTTCCATACCCGGACGCCTGCTCGGAGGCAATCATTGTTTTTTTTCAGGACATCCCGGAGTCGGACGCTACTTTGCCCTGACAGAGGCGGACATTCTGAGTGCCTCCTCCGCTGATCTAAAGCGT
>DXSO01000110.1 GCA_019410445.1 Sutterella sp. | reverse complement strand
CTTGATATGTGCCTACAGTCCGACCGAATCGGTCTCGGTGCAATCGCCTTACTGCCGTCAAAAAGTCGCATTCTTGTTTGGGCTTTGACATGGGGCTTCGTGTACGGCGATCTCGAAATTGACGCTCAAGGCAGGGAAGTTTTAAGACTCTGCCCGGTTCTGCCCGTGGATTTGATTGCTCGAGTCGTCAGCTCTAATCCCAGTCAAGTAAAACGTGATTTGGCTGCTCTCAAACAAAAAGGCATTCTGAGTCGTGATGAACAGAACTTCATCGTCCTTGCCAGCGCCCTTGATCCGATTTGGAACTGGCTCTACGGCATTGAGGAGCTTGAGGCTCCCTTGAGAAGGATGCCCGACTGGCGCATTTATTTTGGTTCTAAACGCATTGATTTTGTGCGATCAATGCGCCTCTTGAGCAGCCATCACAACAATCGCTCATCCACGGATCCGACAATTTTCTTGCGGACATAAAAAATCCCGCGACTGGCATCACTTGCAACAGTCGCGGGACACTTTAGGAAGCGGAAATCAGCACGCTTTTAACGAAGCTTGCCGTGGCAGTCCTTGAAGCGCTTGCCGGATCCGCACGGGCAGGGATCATTGCGGCCCACGTGCGAGAAATCAATACCCTTGGCTTCGTCATGCTGGGCAGAGGCCTCCTGCAGCCGGGATTCACCGGCTTGCTGGCTCGCCTGACTGGCCTGCTCGGCCTGTTCGGGCATCTGAATCTGAACGTGCATAAGCACGCGGCAGACGCCTTCTCGAACCGTATCGAGCAACGTTTCAAACATGGCAAATGCCTCGCGCTTGTATTCTTGCTTCGGCTGCTTTTGTGCATAGCCGCGCAGATAAATACCCTGGCGCAGTGCATCCAGTGCCGTAATGTGCTGACGCCATGTCGTGTCAAGCACCTGCAGAAGAACATGGCGGCAGAAGCCCGCCCAGGCGTCATGACCGACAAGCTCCTCTTTGGCCTTTTCGATGGCACCGGCCGATTCAAGCAGTTTTTGCAGCAAATCCTCGTCCGTAACGTCATTGCTCGCTTCAAGCATGCCCTTCATGTCAATTTCAATGCCCCAATTGTTCTTGAGGTCATTCTGAAGGGCGTCCAACTCCCATTGTTCCTCAACCGTTTCAGCCGGCACACGAGCACGGAACAGATCCGTAAAGTAACCGTCACGCAGATTGTTGATCATTTCGCTCACATCGCTGCTTTCAAGAATCTCGTTACGCAGACGATAAATTTCGCGGCGCTGATCGTTCTGAACATCGTCGAACTCAAGCAACTGCTTGCGGATGTCGTAGTTGCGGCCTTCGACCTTGCGCTGTGCGCTTTCGATCATGCGGGTGAGCATCTTGCTTTCGATTGCCACACCCTCTTCCAACTTGAGGCGATCAGCAATCGCTCGCATGCGATCACCACCGAAAATACGCAGCAACTGATCTTCCATCGACAGGTAGAACACGGAACTGCCCGGGTCACCCTGACGACCGGAACGTCCACGCAGCTGATTGTCGATGCGGCGGGACTCGTGACGTTCACTGCCGATGATGCGAAGACCGCCTGCAGCGACCACCTTGTCATGTTCAACCTGCCACTGAGCCTTGAGTTCGTCAATCTTGGCCTGTTTGGCTTCTTCGGAAAGCTCATCGTTGGCACGAATGGCGTCGATCTGATGATTAATACCACCACCCAACACGATGTCGGTACCGCGGCCGGCCATGTTGGTGGCAATGGTCACCATTCCGGGGCGACCGGCTTCGAGCACCACCTGTGCTTCACGTGCATGCTGCTTTGCATTGAGCACGTTGTGCGCAATACCTTCTTTCGTCAGTACCTGCGAGATGCGTTCGGAATTTTCGATCGAGGTCGTACCCACAAGCACCGGCTGACCGCGCTTCTGGCAGTCCTTGATGTCCTCGATGATCGCGGCGTACTTTTCGTTTTCGGTGCGGAAAACCTTATCCTGCTGATCAACGCGGATCATCTGACGGTTGGTCGGAATCACCACCGTTTCCAGACCGTAAATATCCTGGAATTCATAGGCTTCCGTATCGGCCGTACCGGTCATGCCCGAAAGCTTCTTGTACATGCGGAAGTAGTTCTGGAACGTGATGGAGGCCATCGTCTGGTTTTCCTGACGAACCTCAACGCCTTCCTTGGCTTCCACGGCCTGATGCAGGCCGTCGGACCAGCGGCGACCGGGCATGAGACGGCCAGTGAATTCGTCGACGATGATGACTTCGCCGTTTTGAACTACGTACTGCTGATCGCGGAAAAAGAGCGTGTGAGCACGCAGCGATGCATTCAGATGGTGCATCAGAATAATGTTCTGCGGCGAGTACAAACTCGAACCATTGGCGATCAGACCACGTTCGGTGAGAATCTTCTCAACTTTTTCATGGCCTTTTTCGGACAAGTAGACCTGATGAGCTTTTTCATCAACCCAGTAGTCACCATCGCCCTTTTCATCAGCCTGGCGAGTCAGCAGCGGCGGAATCTGATTGACTGCCTTGTACAGTTCCGTGTTGTCATCGGCAGCACCGGAAATAATCAGCGGAGTACGCGCTTCGTCAATCAAAATAGAGTCCACTTCGTCAACGATGGCGTAGTGCAAAGGACGCTGACGACGATTGGCGACTTCGTACTCCATGTTGTCGCGCAAATAGTCAAATCCGAATTCGTTATTGGTGCCGTAGGTGATGTCGGCAGCGTAAGCAGCCTTCTTCGATTCGGTATCCTGCTGCGAGAGAATCGTACCGACCGTCATGCCGAGGAAGTTGTAAAGACGTCCCATCCAGGCAGCGTCACGGCTGGCCAGATAATCATTGACCGTCACAACATGCACACCCTTTGCAGGAAGAGCGTTGAGGTAAACAGCCAATGTAGCCGTCAGCGTCTTACCCTCACCGGTTCGCATTTCAGCGATCTTGCCATCGTTAAGCACCATGGCGCCGATAAGCTGCACATCAAAGTGACGCATACCGAGCACGCGGCGGCTAGCCTCACGCACAACGGCAAAGGCTTCCGGCAAAAGCGCATCAAGCGTCTCACCCTTATCCAGTCGTTCGCGAAATTCTGCTGTCTTTCCGCGCAGCTGCTCATCGGTAAGAGCCTGAATTTCAGGTTCGAGCTTATTGATCTGAACGCAGCGCTTTCTGTACTGACGAATCAAGCGGTCATTGCGGCTGCCGAAAATCTTGGTAAGAAACGAATCAAACATATATCAACCGGTTAAATGTGCACTGCCGGCAAACGATACGAACAATCCCCTTACGACAGTACAAAAAATGGGCACAACACCTCCTGCGAGGCCGTGCACGCACAATGTCGGTAATTATAAGCAACAGAAGGATTGGCATTTTGTGAGCTTTTCTTCAACTTTTGTACCATTTTTCTTCTTTTGTTATGGGAAACCTTTTCACCTCGGTATCTGTAGACTTGTCTGCAAACTCTTTCTACGATTACCTCGGAACCTTTTCCATGCTCGACACTGTCCGCATCACCCGTGCAAACGCGCGCTCTTTCGCGCAGATCAGTCTTGACCGCACAATGTCGGAAACACTCGGGCAAGAGCTTTTCGATGTACGGCGTATTGCCCGCATTTTCCGTCCCGCTGCCAAAAGCTTTCGCATCGGTGTTGATATCAGCAATATCCGCAACTTGCGCCGGGAAAACGGTGAAGTCGTCATTCTTGTCAAAAATACGGCTCAGTTCGCCAAACTGCGACAACTGCTGCCCCGCCTTCAGTCACTTTTGCAGGAAGCCGGACTGCGAGACACGATCAAAGTTCGTATCTATCCCGGCGACGCCTCGATTGAGTTGCGGCGCAATACGGCCATAGGGGCTCCACGCGTCGCTTCCGATAAAAGTATCGAAACCATACGTAAAAAAGCCGAGAGCATGCCGCCCTCGGCTTTGAAAGATGCTTTGGAAGCACTGGCTCAGGGACTAGCCAAAGCCAAAACGCCTCGGCACTAACCCAAACTCAGAGCGCAGCACCTGAAAAATTTTCGTGCATGGAATCGTCTTCCTTGAACGGACGCTGCGCAGCTTGTACTTCGGCAATTTCCCACGCAGAAGTATCAGCCAACAGCGCACGCAGCAAACGATTGTTAAGCGCATGCCCCGACTTGTAGGCCACATAGCGAGCCAACAGCGGATGCCCCAACACATACAGATCCCCCATTGCATCGAGAATCTTGTGTTTGACGAATTCATCGTCAGAGCGTAATCCGCCGACATTAAGTACGCGGAATTCATCCATCACAATGGCGTTTTCCAATGTTCCGCCCTTGGCCAAGCCCATCGAGCGCAACAGCTCAACCTCGGAAACAAACCCGAAAGTACGCGCTCGACTGACGGCCTGCTCATAGGTTTCCTGACCAAGATCCACAACAGCATGCTGCACTGTGGAGTCAATAGCCGGATGTCCAAAAGCAATCGAAAAGTCGAGAATCATGCCATTGTGCGGTTCAAGCCGAGCCCACTTGTCACCGTCACGCACTTCAACGGTCTTTTTAACTCGAACAAAACGACGAGGTGCCGGTTGCTCCAAAATCCCTGCATTTCGGATCAAGTACACGAATGTCGCCCCTGATCCATCCATAATCGGAATTTCCGGTGCATCAATTTCCACAACAAGGTTATCAATACCCAACCCGTTGAGCGCACTCATCAAGTGTTCGATTGTAGAAACAATGACCTTACCCTCGTTAAGAGTCGTGGCCATACGCGTGTCGTTAACGGACTCCGCACGACTCGGCAAATCCACGGGCGGCGTAACGTCCACACGTCGAAACACGATTCCAAAATCGGGCGGTGCCGGTCGCATCACAATCTTGACCTTGCGACCGGAGTGAAGACCGATTCCAACGGCCGAAACCGTCTGTTTGATCGTTCGCTGTTTGATCATGCCCGGCAGTCAGTTATTTGTTGCGCAAAATGGAGGGTACGCTTGCAATAGAAAAGGCGTCGCTGCCGGCAGTGCTGCCCCAAACATCCGGTTCAACAGCCGAAGTCGCTTGTGTCGGTCGTACTGCGGCAGATTCATATGCAGCAGCTGAGTGCAACGGAGGAGCCGTAACAACCGGAGCCTGTGCGATCGGAGCAGCTGCTGGCTGAGGCGGTACCGATGCAGTATGCGGGTTGTTTGTAAATACGCCCGAAATGTGGGCTGCGGACTGAGCAGCTTGCTGCAGATCTGAATTCGGACGATCCAAACCGGTAGCCACCACCGTAACGCGCAACTCTTCACCCATCGAATTATCGAAAGCCGTGCCAATGAGCTGAATGGCATCCTTGCTTACAAAATTCTTCATCACGGTCATCACCTGACGCACTTCAGCCTGCGTCATGGTGTCGGCCGAAGCCGTCACATAAACCAACAGACCGCGTGCACCCTGCAGATTTGCACCTTCAAGCAGCGGGCATGCGATGGCCTTCTGGGCTGCTTCACGTGCACGGTCAGGACCTGCTGCGGTAGACGTGCCCATCATGGCCGTTCCGCGTTCGCTCATTACCGTACGCAAGTCTTCAAAGTCAACATTGATCAGACCCGGCGTATGAATAATTTCAGCAATGCCGTTACAAGCCTTGTAAAGCACATCGTCGGCCGCGGCAAAACACTCCACCATCGTGGCATTGTCGCCAACTTCCTCTTCGAGCTTGTCATTGAGAATGACAATAAGGCTATCGACCTGCTCCTTGAGGTTTTCAATGCCGGCCTGAGCCTGACGCATACGACGAGAGCCTTCAAACTCAAAGGGCTTGGTTACCACTGCAACGGTGAGAATGCCCAGCTCTTTGGCAATCTTGGCAATCACGGGAGCTGCACCAGTACCAGTGCCGCCGCCCATACCTGCGGTAATAAACAGCAGATGCGTGCCTTCGAGCGATTCACGAATCTGTTCTGAAGCATCAATCGCTGCGGCCGCGCCCACTTCAGGCTTGGCACCAGCTCCAAGACCGGTCTTACCAAGCGGAATCACGATATCGGCAC
>DXSO01000011.1 GCA_019410445.1 Sutterella sp. | reverse complement strand
CTATTATATATATTATTTTTTTCATTTTTTAATTAACTTAAAGAAAAAAGTGGGTTTTTGGCCACAGCGCATATTTATAACGTATCTACGTCAAAATATGTGGCCGTTTTTCTAAAATTTTTGGCCACAAAATGGGTTTTTGGCCAGAAAATTGATGCTTTTTCAATTATTATCACAAAATTAACAAAAAGCGGCAAATAGAAATTGGCAGAGTCTACTGCCAGATAAAAAAGAAAAGGCCCCGAATTTTATATCGAGACCTTTCTATGTTATTCAGCGCCAAATAATTTAGCGAGAATAAAAAAGATTATAGGAAGCGCTATGAGTAAGCTCAAATATACAGGCTCCATTTTTCTGCGTTCTGCTTCATTATCTTTTTCGTCTTTACGCTTTTGTTCATCCATTTCCATCTTCTTCATCGCTAAGTCTTTGAAAGCTTCAACCCGCTTGACTTTTGCTTCATCCACAAACCTGTGCGTCTCCTGATAGTCATCAAGCCGCACTTTCGTCCCGCAATATTCGCAGAACATGAAGTCTCGATTGCCTTCTTTCACCGTAAGCTCAGCGCCACAACTAGGACATTTCACTGTTCGTGCCATAAAAGCACCTCCTTATACTAGTACAAGAATATCATGTAGGAGTCGAGTCGTCAAGCAAAAGTACCACCTCCTCGAATAAAAATAAGAGACGTAGAAAAATCCGCGCCTCTTGCTTGTTAGTTCGGGATACAGCTACACAGCCAAATGCATCGCAAAGCAAATATAACGGTTTTTCATTGGCCCATAAGCCTCCTCGCTGCAGCATACAGGAATCGTTTAAGCGTCCATTTATCAAGTCTGAACGCAATACGGAGCTCTTCCATTTCAGGATTAGGATACACACCGCTCCGATATTCCATTGCATTCACAGTCCTCACAAGGCGAGCAGTGACACTTTTTACGTTCGTGTGATACTTCTCTGCAATGGCAGTGCAAATATCAATCATCGGGGCAGACCGATGTGAATCGAGCGAATCAATAGTCATCTCGACCGCATCACCCATCATCTCGACCGCATCGCCCACCATCGGAATCCGCATCTTCACAAGAAAATCATACGTTCTTTGCTGCATTTCTTATCACTACATCCTTTCCCACTCAGGTTTTCATAATAGCATTTGCTGCATGAACCAGATATGTGGTACCGTCAATCGTGATTTGCAGCTGATCGCCTTCGTAGTCAGTCCAGTTGTCCACTTTGCCCTGAACAATAGTTCCATCGGGCAACTTAATCTGTGCCCAGGAATAGGTAAATGTCGTATCAAACACCCTATAGTTTCCACAACTGCATAACCCGAGGCAGCCAACAAGCATCATCAGCGATACAGCAAAACAAATAATACGATTTTTCATTAGTTAATTACCTCAACCAAATATCATGTAAATCAAAACCAAGAACCATCCTGTATATTTGATGATTCTCTGTTTTTTCTTTGCCGATGTTCTCAGCCAAAGACATTCCGAGTGCGATAGCTTGTAAAATAATGCTTACGAGCAGCACAATTCGCATCACTTCACCATGCTCCCCTTCCGCGTCTGGTCATCCGCAGGCCAGAACGTGTAAATATCATCGAACACCACCGGGATCTTGCTCTGAAGCTCTTTCAGCAGCGGGCACATCAGCTCACGCATCTGAGGATGAGCCGCCACAGGAGTACGCAGCTTGAAGATATTGCGCCACTCACGGTAGTTGGCAGTCACCACGATCTCGGTCTTCAGGCACAACGGCAGCACACAACGGGCCTGTTCAGGACGGAGACCATTGGCGATGAGAGTTTTGTAGCTTTTTTCAGCATCATCACAAGCCCAGTACCACGCATGGTGGATTTGATAGTCCGTTTCGAGCTTTATAAATTCTTCTGTCGAAGAAGCTGCGTTGATTGCATTTTCATTAGGCTCGTTAGGAATATAAAACGGCCGAATAAAGCTCAGTTCCCCGCCAAACTTCTCTCCTGCATAATTGCAGTACCGGGTGCTCTCCTGTGCGAAGCTCGCGATGCGGTGCCGCACCAGCTCATTGGCAATGGCCCGGTCACAGGTAAACAGCACGGACAGCTGCGAATGCTCCAGCATAGCCTCATGCCCCTGCTTCACCAGAAAGCCCACCAGTTTCTTTGCCGACTCACCCTCCGGCGTGATCTTATCCTCGCTCTTGTAGCAGACCCGCGCCACACGCTCGATCTGCTGAAGCTCTTTGATGCCGCCATCAGAAATATCAGTGAGGATTTCGTATTTTGGTTCAATGATTTTCATAATTAAATCTCCTTTTCATCAGTGAATCAACCATTTCGAGCTGACCGAGGCTCTTTCCATTGGCTCTTGTGACAACAATACTGACATTAAGATCTGGGATTGGAATAATATATCCAAGATGCTCCATTCTTTTATGATCACAGGTAGAGACTTTAGGACAAACAGCGCACCTTCTAGCTAACTGAGTACAAGTTCCAAATGACTCATTCATGTAAAAACCTCCAGAATCAAATTGAGCAACCAATCAAAACACCGCTTAAAAAATAAAGCGAGTCGGTGCAGCCAATACACAGGCTCTGACGGAATATCTCTTTCTTTACCCCGCAGTGTATAGTACAGCCATCGGTCAAATTTGCGAAATGAAATATTATTCGCCAAACACCATAGCTGAGCATCTTGGTAGCTGATTTCATTGCGAATGCATTGTTCAACTACATCTTGCAGCGTAGCGTTGACTTTTACCATTTCCAGCTTATGAGTTTCGGAATCCTCAGAATATAGCCCGATCTCCTTCGTTGGTTCGCCGGCATTGCGAATCAGAATGATGCACGGCTCATTATTTGCATATAAAATATCAATCGTTTCGGCGTTTATTATCTCTCTTGCCTGGTCAACTGTGATTTTTCCTGCATCTACCAGGTCGGCTATCCAACGAATATCACTATCCATCATTCACCTCACCCCAAGAACCTGAAGATAATAAACCACAGGCATTTCAGGGTAAACGCAATGATTATCAGCCACGCGCAGGCCGTGATAGTAACCGCCAGAACGCCGCCAATAAACTTGCCGATCTTTTCATACATACTCATTGCTCCTCCTTCTGGTACCCGATGAAGTCCCCAACGCCAATGTCACCGTTCGGGCATGTATGCGCCCTATACAGCCTCGGTGCTAAAGGCATCTCTTTGTGATCCCACTCGAGTTCGCCATTGACCCTGTTCAGAAAATTGTTCAGCTCAATATACATGACAGTCTCGGTATGTACCGTCACCGGGCAGAACTCATTCCCACATTTGCGGCAACGATAAATCTGATGATAATACGTCACAGAAGTGCGCCTCCCATCAATGTTTTAACCCTACTTTCAGCCACGCACAGCTCGAAAATAGCCGCCGACATATACTCCTGCTCACAGAAGTTGAAGTGATTCTCAGCGATTTCCAGCTCCCGCAGAGGGTTATAGAATTTATACTTGCGGGTATCCTTGAGAATATCCATCATCCAACCGCAGGGCGAGCTGAGCGTCAGGAAATTGATAACGAACGCGATAATTTTCTGAAGCATATTTCTTATTCCCTTCTTGTAAAAATAAAGAGCCGCAGATTTCTTCACGGCTCTGCCCAGAATATCTTCTTGACGAAATCAACGATTTTGCGCAACATAATTTTTACGAAGTCCTCCTTTTTTGCATCCAAATTCTTTTCGGCGACGGTTAATCCATTCGGAAACTTTAGGAGAAAGTGGCGCGCCCTTTTTCACAATCAGAATTGCCTGCACATATTCTTTATGAGCTGGCACATACATCCAACACTGAGTATCGTCATTATGGTCAACTGCATCACCAATCCACAAACGTGCAGGCCAAACATGGTTTGAGTGATAGAATATGCTTCCCTCCAAATAATCGAACCAGAAATACTTATGGGCGACCTTTCGATCAATAAGTTTTCGTGTCTTCTTAGACATATTTCTCATTTAATTTTCACCTTTGCTTCCTCAAACTTCACAGGCTTAGCAGTCCCCTCCCGCGCACACTCCGTCATGCACTCGTTGCAGGGCTCGTCCGTCTCCAGCACCTTGAAGCTCTTGCACTTCGGGCAGTAGGTTGCATAGTCCACTTCGCGTTTCCAGTCGCTCATTATAAGTAGTCCTCCATTTCGAGAATCTCCACTTCCCCGCAATCGGGGCAAATCAAAGACAGTGTACAGGTCATAATACAGACCCTGAAATTCACATTCGGCAAAATATGTTCGGCTTCATTTGTCAAAGCGCATCCGCATTTCCGACAGCGAACAATTTCTAGCCTACAGTCACTCATCAGATTTTACCTCCCGAACGATTGTTACATTCCCACAATGAGGGCAAGTCGTCATTACTCCGTCTGGAATATTGGTATACTGTGATCTTTTGCGGACCCACCACTCGGTCGGCGCTTCAAAATGCATACCACAGGAACTACAGACAACTGTGATAAGCGGTTCATCGTTCGAGCTTTTCATCTTCACCGCAAACCTATCATCCAACTCGGGATGGGTCACGCGCTGGTTCAAAGCCCAAAGCAGATTCCAGCAGGCAGCTCGCAGGTGGTCCTCGTCGTCCATGCCGATCATGTACTTGGCCAAATGCCGAGAAGCACTGTCCAGCAACGAATGCAGCGGGATACCCTTATCCACATTGTGCTCACCGTACTTCAAGGCACCTTCCTCACAGTGCTTACTGACCTCCATGATACCATACCAGGGCAGAAGGTCCATCCTGCCCTTCCCGGCGTGCATGTCGCGCTTGGCACCGGTTTCAAATTCGGTGCGGTCGCCAGAATCCTTAATCATAAAACATCAATCCTTTCTTACTTAATGAGATTCACATGATGCTGGTAAACCTGAACAATATCCCGCGGATGGTTCTTTTTTCCAAAGAACATTGCAATATGCGGGTAATTATCTCGTCCATCGTTGCGGTAATACAATTTTGTGGGAACTTTGTAGCGAGGCAACGCTTCTTCGGTATACATGATTTTTATAAGTTGAATCTCATGATACGTCGCCTTCATCTTCTGAATAAGTTTCTTCTTGCTTTTTCGTGAAATATTTCCCATTAGCAGAACCTCCTGATTCTTCCCTGCATAACCTTGTTGGGAATATCCAGCCACCGGATTTTGCACTTGTCTTTGTAGTCAGGACGCAGCTTCTGTAGAATCATCTTCAATGACTGCCTTGGCCGTGTCATGCAAATATCAAGGACTTCCTGCTGCCGGCTTTCATCGGAATTGACAAGACTACTCAACATACTATTGATTTCTTCAAACAAGTCCATAAAATAAGCCGTCACTTTCTCGCAGCATTCCGCGATCGCGTTTAAGACATCTGCAAGTTGCTCACAGGTAGTCGCAGTACGCCTCAAAGAATCATAAATATCATGCTCCATAAAATTTCCTTTCGTTAAACGCTTTCTTTGAGTTCAGCGCCCTTGAAATAGCGAGGTCGATTCCTGCTCGGGACTTTAAGTGGTAATACCGGAGATCCTTATATGGCGTATTCAGTCTGTCGATTCGACCCGCAGCCTGCTCCATAATCTTATAGGAGTAGTTCTGGCTGTAGAATATAATGGTGTCCGTCTTGATGCAGTTCCAGCCCTCTGCCCCGGCGTTGTACTGCACGAGATAAATCCACCTGTCGCCATCAGGAATTGGCTGATGCTTATGGCCATTCCACTGAGCAACCTCAACCCCTGTGCCGTAGTTCAACCCGAGAAGAATATCCAGCTCATAGTCGAAATTGTAGAATATAATCACTCTTGGCCGTGTCATGCAAATATCAAGGACTTCCTGCTGCCGGCTTTCATCGGAATTGACAAGCTTCCTCAATATATAGCAAAACTCGCTGGCAGTCTCTATTGGCCTATCCTCCCAAGGATTCCAGCGGTTCTTGCAAATTTGCAAATACTTCGACTTATCGTAGTCTACGAAAATATTCTCATGATGGGATACTGTGGACCGCTCAAAGTCCATGTCAACCAGAATCCGTTCCCGCAGCCGTACCAGTCGCTGCGTGTTCAGATACCGCTCAATTTTAGGATATTTCGTGCAGTATTGGCTATATACTACATGCTGGTTGTTGAATTCTGTCCGATTCCTAAAGAATCCGTTGGCAACGAAGACCGGAATATAATCCGTCCAGCAGTCTCCGGGGGTGGCACTAAGCAAGATCCATTCGTTTTCCTTTGTGATCTTCAGAAACGCTTTGACCCAGCTTCCACGTCCAACAACACGCTGTTCGTCAAATATGAAGAACGCATTCTTCACGCCAACGTACTTCCCAATATTGTTCCACGAGTCTACGACGACCGTATGCTCGTAAATATCAAGTTTCGGGTCCGTCCCCATGTAGAAATGAGCCAATTCCTCGTCCCATTCGCCAGTATCTCGTTTTCGAGCCGTGGTGATGATATAAAGATCCGGTGGTTCTGTCATCCTTGCATATTCTTTTGTGTTTATTTGTCCGCCATAGAGTCTGTAGTAAAACGCCAAACTCGTCCTTGATTTTCCGCTCCCAACGCCACCACACAAGATGCATCCGATTTTCATTCGGTCTACTGCATCCAACTGGTAGTCATAGAGCGTAACTCCTGCCATCAGCCTGATCACCTCATTTCCAGCATCACGTGTATGTCTTTTTTCCGGCAATGGTTCTCATACGCCAGAAGCGAAATCGTTGCTTCTTCTTCGTCTTCTCCTTCACCTCGGACAGTATAAGCAAAGAGTTCCTTCCGATTTTTACGGAAAACTTTCCAGAGTTCTTTCTTTTTAGTGGAGTCCGTGCTTTTTGCAATACGCAACATACTGAAGTCCCTCCTTCGTTGCTTCATGCATGATTTCCTGAAGACTAGGCCCTTCATACTTCTTTTTTGCTTTCGGCTTGAGCGCATCCATCTCTGCTTTTTCAGAAGCACGCTTGGCCCGTTCATGCGCGATTTTCTCATCCAGAAGCTCTCTTCTGCGCTTTTTCCTGCATTCCGGGCAAAAGACAGTCGCTACTGGGACATTTTTCAATTCCTTGCCGCATGCGATGCAGACTTTGTCGGTTACGGTGACCATTATCTTTTCATCCTCCTTTTATGTATTTATATAGGTGTTTTCCGCTGGTGGGACAGGCAGGATTTGAACCCGCGATGAACCAGTTATGAGCTGGCTGCTTTGAACCTGACTAAGCTACTATCCCAAAAGAAAAGAGCCACAGATTTCTCTACGGCTCTTCGTGCAGGCTGATTATTTCGCGCCGTCCTCCGGTTTGCAAGGATGAACATCCAGACACATCTTTCCATGCGCATCCGTCCGAACGGAAAATTCTTCCGGGTCATGGAACAGCTTCTCATACTTCTCAAGAAGCTCCGGGCTCAGTGATCCGAAATCGTCTTCCGTAAGCCCAACGATCAGGAATGTCCCTACAACGATGTCGTAAGGCACACCAATCTCAGTTGCGAGAACCCGGTTATAATGCTCCACGGCATCGCTATCCAGTTTACCTTCTTCATTGCAGATCAGTGCCACGGGATCATCCCACGGATATACCGCCTGAATAGGTCCGCCAACTTCCTTCTGCAAGGAGTCCAGACCGAGCGGAATCCGGACGATTTCAGGATAGCAATGCGCTTTGATACGGAGCACTTTGATTCGTTTCATGACATCAACCTCCAAATCATTCATAAATATCAATCGAGCTGTCCCCTGCTGAGAACGCCATTTGCGACGTGGGCACTCATAGGACTGGTGCATTCAACCAGAGACCAACCCCGGCACTCGAAATATCATAGATCAGTAGCCGAAGCAGCTATACTTACGAGCCTCTTTTGCCCGTGCTTCGACAACGTCATGGGCCACGTAACTCAGGTTGATGGTGTAACTGGGAATGCCATAAGCCTTTGCGACCTGGTTCTCGATCGCACAGCCACGGTATGCCTTCGCTTCATCGTACACGCCGATGAAGTAATCTGCCTCAGACAGCATCTTAATGCTTTCGCCGAGACACCAGAGTGCCTGGTTCATGCCACTCGGAGGATCAGGAATATAGGTCTGGATAACTTCCAGCTCTTCGCCGAAGACAGCCTCGGCAATGTTGTGCATCTGCATCATGGTCCCACGGATCTGGGCTTCGGTACGGTCTTTCATCGGGCAGCTAATAAACAGCTTTTTCATTTCATTCCTCCTTCTTAGAACGGCAGGTCAGGCCCTTCGGTGGGCTCGACAGCGGGCATATCATACTTAGCGTAACGCTCGGCATACGGATCAGCATCGGCGTCCTGTTCGACGTACATGACATCCGCATAAAGGCTGTACTCACCGGGGAAATTACGCTTCTCCGCCAGGTTTGCCTGCACACAGACGTTCTTGACCCGGATGAAGTCGAGCTGGCCAACAGTATCCGCATTGCAGAGCAGCCGCTTGCCAGCAGTTGTGACCCAGTAAACCCGAGGCGGCCACTTGGAATCCATGTTGACATTGACCGGCACGTACAGGGTGGGCACATAGGGCTCATCGTAGGTGCGCTCAGGGTTCGGGTGAGTCTGCTTGACATTGACGCCCATAGCGGAAAGCTGGTCAGCCAGTTCCTGAGTCGGGATCACCACGTTGACACGCCGAGTGCTGGAGCCAAAGCGGTCACGGCTCGGGTCGCCGGAGAAGTTGGTGGTAAAGATGAAACGGGTGTCGTCAATATTGACTTTCTGGCGCTTGGTGTACATAAATATCAGTCTCCTTTTACTTGTTGATTTCGAGTTCCAGCATGGAAAGCGCGGCCGACACTTGGCCCATCGTAGACAGAAAATTCGCAGGATTGCCCTTTGCTGCCGCCTCCAAAGCTGCTTCGTAGCTCTTCTTTGCCTGAGCGATGTACTTCTTGAGCGCATCATTCTCGACAGAAGAGCTTTCCGTATAGGGCTTCCCGGGATACTTCTTCCCGCTCTTCTCTACCCAATTCCGGATCTCCTTGTAATAGCTGCCATTGTTGCCGCAGCAACGCTTTGCAACTGCCATGGCCAGCCCCTTCTCCGGGTCGAAAACATCCTTCTCGCTGCACTTCACAACGGTCTTGGAACCATCCGACCAGTAAACGATCGTGGCCGGAGGAGCAAAGATAGCATCCTTGATAGCAGCGGTGTTCGTAGCAGAAGTGCTCTTCTTACCCGAATTGAGCCCTCCATAGCGAATACGCCAATTACCGCCCCGATCAGCGATCAGATCGCCCGGGCGAAATGTGAGTTCGTGGCCAGTATGAAGAACCACCCTCGTCAGGCCGTCGGACAGATTCTTATCGAAGGTGACGGTTGCGATATAGCCAATCAGTTGTCCTTTGGAATCATACAGCTTGTTTGCCATAAAATATCAATCTCCTTATCTTACATTAAAATTCTGTGCAGCTTCGTCCTGCACATCGTCCCACGGAATATCAGGCTTCTGCCAAGGCGGTTCACCCGAATCATCCGCAACAAACCACTCAAAATCACCATATTTGGCGATTTCCTTGACGGCATCATCAACTTCCTTATTGAAGTATTCCTTGTCAATGGACTCCTCCATATGAAGCTGATAAACCATCTCGCTTTCGAGCCACCGGTAATCTTTTGCGCCCGTCACAGATGCATATTTCCGATTGCCTGCATCGTCAACGCCCGATTCCCGCAGAAGCAGCGCGCCGCCAGCTCCTTTGACGATGGGACAGAACTGACCGACGCGGCCAACGAAAATATAATTGTGCTCACCTTCCGCCAGTCCCTCATTTTTATCGAGGTAGATGGCACCTTTGGAGACACTCTTCGTCTCGCAAAGGTCCTCGAACTGGATCGGGTCTTTGGAAAACAATGTCTTAAAGACATACGGGATCTGGAACTGGGTTCCGGTTGCCGTCCACTTACCGCCTTCCTTCTCGTTATCCTCAGGAACGTATCCATATTGCGCCTTGCAGTCCGTCGCATCCATGTACTTTGCGATATAAACCGCATTGTTCACGAGGCACATCTTCTCGTAAGTAGCCTCATGCTCAAAGGTATATCCATACTTCTCCGCAAACTTCATGCAGAAGTCAATAATCTCCGGCGTTGCACCGGGGATCTTGATGGAATCGGTCTTGATGTGGGCGACCGTGAACCCACGCTGCTGTACCTCATCCTGCAAAGTACGCATAAATAAAGCCCCTCGAAGCGCCACAATATTGTTGGCGTTCTTGGGGTTCCGGAAAGGATTGTCGAAGGTCGCGCTGGTCAGGCCGTAGACAGAGTTAATGGCGATTTTCAGTGCCTGCGCCAAAGCTTTCGCCTGCGCAGGGTCGTCCAGATACTTGGACAGCTTTCCGCCAAAGAGTTCCTTGGCCTTATCGTACTCGCCATGCTTAACATGGATTCGAACCTCCATCAGGTCATTGAAATGCTTGGTGTATTCGCCAAAGTAGTTCATTGCAACGGCGGAATGCGGGTGCAGCGACGCCACGTCCAGAAGCGCCACATTATAGTACATGTTCGGCTCTGCATAGACATAGCCGCCCATGCCCAAATCCGTGCCACGGAACATATTGTGCATCCGACCATCCTCGCCCTTGACCCACTCGTAACCCGGGAAAGCATTGATGATGTTCTTCCCGACCAGAATATCAGGCTCAACCTCAGTCAAAGTGTCCTGTTCGCCCGTTGCAAGGTCAGTATAGACAAGCTTCGGGTGCTTCTCTTTTCCAAAGATGACGCGAGTAGTCAACGTGTTGGTCGTGTCATTGACCGTCATCCCGGCAAGGTCTGCCAGAATCTCACGAGCAACGAAGTCTGCCTGCCGCTTCTTGGAATAGAAGACGGCTTCCGTGGCAATGACATCATTGTCACAATACTCAGCGACCTTATCCCAGAGGCTTTCCGGCACCGGCTGGTCCCACGGTAAGCCAAGTTCCTGATGATGAATACCCAGCTCGATCTCGAACTTCTTCAGACTCTGCTTTTTGGACGAGAAGTCGTAAATATCAGTGTAGGACAGATTGTACGCCTCGCCGAAGAAACCGGTATGTTCGTTGATGATGCGGTTCGAAAGCGCATAGAGCTGCTCATTCGACATGCCGATCATCCTCCCCCAGAGAATGTGGTTATCGTACTTCCGGTTGTTGAAACCAATAAGCCGATATTTCGTAAGGGCTTCAATTTCTTCCGGGCTGGGATTGATCATCCTGTGAATGAGGTCATTTTTGGCAAACTTCCAGTTCACGAGGAAAAGGTTCGGGAACACCTCACAGTCGAAGAATACGATAGGGGTCTCATTCTCGCCGGCCCGAGAGTCTTTCACCTCTTCCTTCGATTTGAAATGCATCTTCGATACTGCTTTCAAACATGCTTCAGCCTGATTCGTGCTGTTTGCAGCGAAAGCCAGAATCGAATTGCGCATGTCATCGACATCGTACGGGACATTTCCCTCGTACGCCTCATCCATAATGTGAGCGATGAAGTCTACACTCGGTTTTGTGTAGGGACTGATCTCTTTGGCCAGTGCTTTCTTAATCAGAATGCGAAGATGCTTCTCATTCTGGATCTGCTTCGTGTCAACCATTTTTTCTCCCTTCAATGGCAAGCCACTACTGATAGACGCTACGGAAATATCATTGCACTTCGATAACTTTCTTCTAAGAGAAGAATTTCCAGTGAACACCTTTATCTCGATGTTTTCATCGTAGACTCTGCTGAGCTTCGTTGCGTCCCCGCTGTAAATATAATGCAGGTGGATGCCCGCACCAGATTTACTGAGTTCCGCGTACGTTTTCGGCCACTTTGATGCAGCCTCCAGATTCAACTCGAAGCTTTTCTTGCCATCAGGTCCTTTAATATCAAAGTCGATGACAATGTGATTCTCTGGAACCTTCACATAGTGAAGTCTCGAAGTGTCCAGCTCTGACAACTTACTTCTGACATTCTCCCATTTTTGCATAGGAGTGCCTTCTTCAGTCGCGTACTGTGCCGGACAGTCCCTGCAAATATCATTGAAGAGAGAATGCTGCTCTTTGAACTCGATCCACGAAATATGCGCTTCTTCCGGCGGCCGTTCCTCCTTCGGCTGCTCAAGAAACTCCTTGAACTTGTCGGCTCGGAATCCGCTGTAGTAACTGCGGACTCTCTCCCCGTTCATATCTTCTGAACGCTCTTTGTAATCCGTAAAGTAGTTCATCAACTCCTCACGGAAAGCGCGCCGGGAGTACGGATACGATACCTTTGCCTCCTCATTGTAGGTGTTGTACATTGCCCAGGCCCGCTTGAGCGATACGCCATCCGACCTCTTGAACTCATAGTAGGAATCCAACATGAAGTTGTAGAAATCGTTCGATGCTCCGAGCATCCTTGTGGGAACATACTCGTCGTAGAGGTGCTTGTTTTCCTCGTAGATCTCCTTGCAGTGCCAGGCGATCCCACCAAGCTCGAAGTCAACTTTACTAACAAGGTCCCGATACTTTTTGGCCGGAATCTTTTCGCCGCTCGGCTCGACATCGATAAGTCTTCGGATCAGGCCCGACTTGGCATCTGTGATCCGGACCGGCTTGTTCGTGCCAAGGAACATAAAGCACTTGAACTGACTCGCATACTGGCTCCTGAACTTCTCGTTCACCAGCATCGTCTCGTGAGAGACCAGCGAGTTCAGTCTTGTGTTGTCTTCGATCCTCGACAGATCGCCGTCGTGCTGGATTGCAACAAGCGGGTTCGTCTTGAATGCCTCCAGTGCGAAAGCGTTCGAGGATGAGCCTAGCACTTTAGAGTCGAAAACCGACCAATATCCTTCGAAAAGTTTCTGCACGATGTTCAGAATAGTGGATTTACCGCTTCCGGGCGGGCCGTAGAGCACGAGGAACTTTTGAATCTTCTTCGAATCGCCATCGACGATCGCGCCAATGGCCCATTCTATCTTCTCACGTTCTCCGGGAGAATATAAAGTGCTCATGAGTTCTTCATAGGCACTGATACTTCCTGCTTCCAGTGGATACGGCAGCCGTTTGGATGCATAGCTCTCTTTTTTGACAGGGGTGTTTGCAAATATCAATGTCTCGTCAAGCGTATGATAATTGTCTCGCATCTGCCTCTGGCAATATTTGTGCCAGTTGTCGATCATTCCGGACTCGGCATCCCACATATGAAGCACTCTAGAGCCGCCGTCAAACAGCTCTTTGTGCTCATTTGCGTAAATATCAAGCTCCCGGTCGATGAGCTGCAGCGCATCCTGCTCGTCCGTGCTCCACAATCCACGTTCTTCCAACCAGATCGCATAGAAATCCGAGCCTCGGATCATAAGGTCTTTCGACCGTTTAATGATGAATTTCGGATATATCTCGATCACACCGCGCTTTCCGGTCCGCGTTGCGATCATAAGGAAATCTATCATAATGACTTGATTTCCTCCTTTCTGCGATGTTTATACGTCTTTTTTCGTGATCGTGGCGCAGCCGTCACAGCAGGTATCTTTTTCGGGAGCAGCCGGTGCGTCTTTCTGCTCCTCGCCATGCAGGTCGTAGTTGTGATGCATCATCGCAAGCTCCGCCTCCGTTTCGCGCACGTGAGTCTCCGCGTCCCGGAGCTTCTTATCGACCTCGCCCAGCATCCTGCAGGCGGTAAAGCCAAACCAGAGAAGCCCCGCGATGAGGATATTCTTCTGCAGCAGCTTGCCGCGCTGCTTCCGGATGGTCGTCTCCGCAATCTCAAGAGCCGACTTGGTGGTCGCCAGTTCGTACATGACATTCATCATTTCCATTGTTCATTTTCCTCCAGTAATTCAGGTCGGTAAATATCAGCCGACCAATGTGTTCTGTGTTTCGGCACGATGTGATCCGCATCAAAACTCTTTCATCATCGATAAATTGTTCAATGACTCCTTCCATCGTGATGCAGATTTTCGATACATAAATATCAGGCTTCATTTTCCGCCAGCCAGCCCATGAGCTGATACCAAATATCAATAGTGCGCATGTCTTCGGTGGGCCTGGAAAGCGTGAAGAGCCCGCCGGCACCATTCGGCTTATAGTCTCTTCTGCTGAATCGCTCAATGACGGATTCTGCCCGCTCTTCGTCGAAGCGCTGGTCATCCATAGCAGCCAGACCGAGGCTGACGACCATGTTCCAGAACCACTGCCCTGTTCTCTTCCCGGCCGAAGAGTCCTCCAGGATATGCTCCTCGATCCGGATGGAAAGCCCAACCATCATCTCGAGCATGCTGCACGGGATGCCCGTAAACGCCGAATCGATCCTTGCGTAAGAAATATCATTCTCCGTTGCGAAACGATACCGGAGATTCGTGCCGTCTGCTGCTCTGGAAATATCCATCTCACAGGCCGGAACATAGTTTCTGTTATAAAGAAACATCAGGAGCCGGTGAAATGAGAGGTTCCGGGGCTCCCATTCACCGCACACACTTTTGTAGAGCCAGTCATAATACTGCTCCGCCAGACTCGAAAATATCATTAGTCCTCCTCATTCTGATATACGTCGCAGAAGTTCTGCCGGACCTGAAGGATCTCGTAGTCCTTCATATACTTGTGGTTCCGGACATGTACTGTGCTCGGCATATACACCCCGAAGTTCTTCAGCGCCTCCGTGCCGATCATATCCGCGACAGAGTCCTCGTCAAGGGGAGTGTCCTCGCCGTCGATAACGAGCTTTCCGTCGCTGTAGTACGAGAGGAAACAGGTCTCGTATTCATCATCCCCGCCGAAATCGTCCGGCTGAATGATCTCGATCGACTCGTGGTCCTCGTTCACCTCCGGGTCAGACTCCGTCCGATACTTCCCGGCCAGCTGCTCGAAGCTCTTCTGGGTGGCTTTCTCTTCGATTTCCTTTTCCATATCGGCTTCCCTCTCCTGGAGATGGCGGCGATCAGTCTCATACCGCTCGTCATAGTAATCCCGATACTTCTTCTGGAACAGGGTATGCATGATACACACGCCGGTGCTGACGCCCGCTCCGAAGAACAAAATATCACGAATCGTTCTGTTCATTGTCTTCTCCTTTTATGCTCATAAAGGTAAACGCCAGTCCGCCAAAGAAAAGGGAGACGCTCATAAGAACGCCTCCCACGACATGCCGCTTACGTTTCGTGTCGGTCAGATAGTCCAGAAACAGGAATACGTTTTCCAAACTGTCCATAGCAACGTCCCTTTCACTCCGCGAGAACAGCCAGACCGGAAGCAAAGCACACCCCGGCCATGACTGCGAACACATAAGAGAGTCTCTTTACAATTCTGGTCATAGCTATCCCTCCGAAATATCAATCTCAGATCTTGTCTATGATGACGCCGTCGCAGTTGAACACGATCATGACAGAACGCTCCCAGCCATCGATGAAGTTGTTGAGCTGTTCTTTTCCGAGAGCATAGTTGGTGACATGAAAGTCAACGCAGTTCTGCTTTGTCGGGTCGTTCGGGTCGTAAAGCCAACCCACGAGCTGACCTTCGGGTCTCCGCATAGTGACGCCGCCATAGGTGCCGATCATGGAAAGCACTTCGTTCAGGAAAAGATGCCCCTGCGTCTTGAGCCGCTTGTTGGCAGCGCTCTCGACCATGAGCAGGTAGTTTCGGTTCAGGTCTGCATCGGGCTGCCATGTATCGACGCTCTCGTCGAACAGGAGACTGTAAGGGCTCTCATGCTTGGAGGCAATGTCTTTGTACTCTTTGATGACCTCCTCGGTGCCATCATCCTTCTTCGCAGTGGACTCGACTTCAACTGCTTTGATATTGTGCTCGAGCTCATGCTGGATACGGTCGCCGAAGCGCTCGGTAACGCGGGACTTGTACTCGTTGAAGGTCTTGTCCAGAGCGATGTAGGCAGCCGTGAGGGTTGCATTCCGCTTGCTCATGATAGTGTGAGAGCCGAACATGCAGCCGAGTGCGATCGCGCCGAGACTCACAGCGGGAGCATATGCCTTGGCGAGCTTCACGCCGGTCTGGATGTAGACGGCCGTGATGTCCTTCTTGACATCCTCTTCGGTATATGTCTCATCCTTGTTCAGGATGATCTGGCCGTTCTCGATCTGCTCCTTTGCCTTATGGATCGTTGCGACGTCGGCCTTATGCTCTTCGATGATGTCCTGTGCCTTGATGGTCGCCTTGCAGGCCATAACAGTAGCCGTAACACCGCAGACTGCCGCACTGATGATCATAATGGTCGGGCTGGCCTTCTTGAGCCTGTAGCCGTACTTGGACGCCGTGCGAGTCACAGCGTTGACGATTTCATCTTTCTTGATGCTGTTCAGAATTTTCATAAAATATCAATCCTTTCTATCTCAGCTGAGGGGAATCGGACGGGGCAGAACAAGGCGGTACCCGCCCGGGATGCCCTTGATGTACGCTCCATCGAGGTTGTACCAGCCGTAATTGTAGTCGGTGGACTCGTTCGAGACACCCATCATGTCCCACAGGTCGCCTACAGACACCTGCTTGTACTTGCGCAGGGCATCGTACATCTCGTTCAGTGTGCCGTCTGCGTCGTAGCGCACTTCGAAATCCAGATTCTGAAGCGTTCTTGCCGGGCGTCCGGATGTTCCAGGGCGGCTGCTCTGCCCGTCTTGATAGTAGCGATCGTAGCTGTTACGCTGCCGGCTGGAGCTGCTGTAATTCGTAGACGAGCTGCGGCTGCGGTCATCGCCCCAGAGAGCGATGTTGATGGCGGAATTAAAGATGCTGCAAAGCCCGTTCTTCAGCATCGGGATTAGATACTCCGCGATGATGCGGTCTTTGACGGTCTTGAGGTCCTCTGCAAGAAAATCATTGGCGATCTTCTGGATGTCGTTCTGCTCCTTGAGCGTGACCTTTCCCCTTACGACCTTGTCGAACTTCTTCTTGGGTTCGCCCTGGGCCGTATTGAAATCATTCTTGGGCATATCCACCTGTGCCATTATGCTTCTCCTTTTCAAAATAAAAAAGTAAGAGCTGCAGATTTCTCTACAGCTCTCGCTTTATCTGACATTAGTTCTCCTCTTCACAAGTTTCCTCGTCAGAAGTCACATCCGTCGACTCCACGTCGATGACCTCGTCCTTCTTCGCCTTCTTGCTGGCCATCTTCTCCTTGATGTGCTTGAAACCCTTCTTTGCAGCAGGGATGCCATACTTCACACCAGCGCCGATGAGCAGCGCAGCACCAACGCCGATCTTGACGATCTTGCCAAGATCGAGGTTTGCATTGCTCTCACAGTCGCAGTCCGAAGTATAGTTCTCCGCCTCAACGGGAACCAAGTTCTCAACAGGAGCGTTCTCCATCATAGAAGTCTCGTTCTCCATAGTCACGTTGTTCATTTCGTCCATTTTTGTTACCTCTTTCTTATAAATAAGTTTATAATGTCGGAGTATTACCTCCATAAAGCAAGCTGAATTTTTCGCGCCGGGGTCTCAAAATATCAATACCCCAGCCACTTGGGAGGAGTGCTGTAATCCAGCACAAGACAGGGCGTTCCATCCTCATCCAGTTTCGATGTATAGAAGGTGCTGATTTCCAGAGTCGTTTCCGTGTCCCAGCCCAGAAGGTCGCCGTTCCTGTTGTGGTCGATGCCCAGATAGTCGAACAGGTCGTTTTCGGTGACCCGGAAATCGCTGAGCAGCTGCTTGTTCACGCCGTTGACGGCTTTTTCCAGCATGTTTCTGGACGTGAAAAAGTATGTCCCGGAAAGGCTCTCCCAGCATTTGACCGGTTCGTTATAAAAGTCGTTGCCGACGCCGGGCTTCTGGGGCGTTGCCACAGGAGGATTCTTCGGCTCCGGGCATTTCGCCATATTGTCCAGCGCGACAGCTTCCTTGATCTCCTTCGCCTTCTCCGGCCCGACCGTCTCGACGACCTTGTCCTGAAAGCTCCGCAGAGCCGTCTCCGACATGGTGTAAGCTGCCGCCAGCGCAGCGTTTCTCCGGTCGTTGACGCTGCTCGCTGCGATGATGCAGCCGGTCGAGATGCCCATAGAGATGGCTGTGGGGATGTACACCGGCGCTGCCGTCTTGATGATGGTCTTGGCGTCCAGCTTCTCGACTCCCAGCTCCTGCTTTTTTTCCTCCAGAAGGATCATGGCCTTGGGCGTTGCCGAGATGGCAAAGCCGACCGCCGTAAACGCGCCTGCGATGCCTAAGCCCAGTAAGATCTTCGAGCTGTTCCGGCTGAGGGTCTTCCTCGCTGTTTTGGTCAGTGCTTTCAAGTTCATGTTCGTACCTCCAAAAATATCAATGGGTTTATAAAAAGAAAGAGCCGTAGATTTCTCTACAGCTCCCGCCTTTTTCAGATGTGTCCATCCCGTTTCAAGTTCTGAAACCGAATCCTGCTTCCACGCTGACTTTCCAGTTCTCCGGAGATGGTGTCGTAGATGTATTCGTACAGCCGAATCGGCAGGGTCAGCACATACCGCATCGTGCCATCCAGCACGCGCAGCAGTCTCCTGCCGAAGTCCTTCCATAACTTCATCATAGCATCATCCACCTGAGCGTAATAGTTGCGATTATACATAATTCAAATCTCCTTTATTTGTTCAGTTTGGATCTTCTTCCATAAAGCAGACTGAATTTTTCGCGTCAGTTCGTGCTGTTCTTTTCAGCCAGCTGACGCTGCACTTCTTCCTGCACCATGTCGCGCAGTTCGTCCTCGCTCTTCTGGTCCTCGATCAGGTCATGCCCAAAGCCCAGCAGTGCGCTTCCTGCCAGCAGTGCGATGCTTGCCACTTTCCACCAGTTGATTTTATGCATGATAGGTATCCTCCGTATAATCAAGATAGTTTTCTACCGGGTCAAGCGCCGGTGCCAGATAATAGCACTCCAACCCGTCGTCGGTCATCTGCTTGTCGTACTCAAAATCCATCCAGTAGGCGTCCAAGTCATAGATCAGCTGGTCAAGGCACCACCCCATCTGGTCGCCTTCGGGTGTTATGGTCAGTTCGTCGGCGCAGAGATAATTGCACCACTCGTTTACCGAGATGCAGCCGTTCGTGGCCAGCTCCCGGTTAAAGTAATAAGATGCCTCAATGACCCGGGACATCGTGGCATGAAAATATCTTTTTGAGGCGGGCTCATAGAACAGCCGGATGACATCGCCGTCCTTGTCTCGCTGGACATCTTCGGCTTTCGTCTCCTTTGCAGCCTCCATCCGCAGCTTTTCCTCTTCCTCCGCACCAATGCGCTCTGCCACCTGCCTGCGGTACTGCTGGTAGCTCTTGCCCAGCGCCATGTAAGCCGCGCTCAGGCTTGCGATCTGCTTTTTGTTCAGCGTGTTGGAGCCAAGGATGCAGGCGATGGTGCCGCCGCCAAGGACCGCCGCAGGAATATAAAACTTCCAGCACTCCTGCACGACCTCTTTCTTCGTCATAGGCTCATCCTTGTTCATGACCACGAGCGTGGTCGCCTTCACAGCCGCCTTGTGGGTCTCATAAGCAGTCAGCCCAACACCTACGGATGCCGCCACTGCCAGGATGGTTCCGCCGTGCTTGCGCAGGAATTTCGCGCATGTTTTCGTCAATTTCATTGTTCAACCTCCTGTTCTTCGAGTTTGTCGTACATCTGATCAATCAGTTGAATTGCAAATTTATTGGCCTCTTCCTTTTTATCATCGGGCATATGGGTCACAAGGCACTCACCATACGTCCACATCACGCACTTGCGAATCGTATCCCATCCGGGGTTCTCCGAACACAGTATCGATTGCTTCCCCGTGTAGGAACGCAGACGATCAAAGAAGTGATTTCGAGCCTCTGTGAAATACGTTAATTCCTTAATTTTTGTAAGTCGCCGTTTTTCTTCTCGTTCGGCCACAGTCATTTCTATCAACCTCCATTTTGAAAAATAAAAGAGCCTACGATTTCTCGTAAGCTCTCATAGTCAGTTCTTCAATTTGGCATAACTTGCTATAAAGAAGTCCACGTACTTGGCAAATACGGGTTTGAAAGTATGCCTTGTAATATAAGAAAGTCCGTCTGCACCAATGTAGTTTCCTCTATCATAGAGTCTACTCCATGCCATGCAGTATCCGTTCAGTCCTCCATATACAAACAGCATAAATCCAATTATTCCCATAATACCAATTTTCAATGCTTTCTTCATAATTGTTCAACCTCCAAAATATAATTCTGAGACTAACCATCTCATAAAGCGCACTGAAAATTTCGCGTCACAGCACCCCGGCATTCTTCAAAATGGTGTTGAGCTGAGCCTTCGTTACGTCGGCGTCCAATTCCAGATGGACATGTACCTTCTGTTCCTTGTCCAGCCAGTTTGCCTGAATGTCCTTCAGCTCCACCTCAATGCCAGGCATCTGCTTTTTCAGCGCCTTGTTGATGATCTGCGAGATGATACGGCGCATAAAGCCCGAGCGGATGATCATAATGTCCTCCATTGTTCAACCTCCAAAAATAAAATGAAAAAAGATAAGAGGGCGTGTATCTATCAGATATTATCCTCCAGATTGCTCTCTTTCATCTTCTTGAGTGCTCGTTTTTCCTTCCACTTATTCCATGCATACATGCTTCCGTAAATAACGGCAGTACACGTACATGCATAACCCAGTGTCTTAAACCAGTCGTTCATAAAGTTCTTAATAGCTTTCATCATAGGTTTTCTCCTTTCAATGTAAGCCCTCTTACCTCCATAAAGCAAACTGAAATTTTCGCGTTGAAACTACTGTGGCACTTACTGATGGTTAATTGCTTTCATAAACTCCTCTCGTGCCCGAAGCCAATCCGACAAGCATTTCTCGAACGGCTCGTAGGGCTTTTTGCTCTTGCTTTTAAACTTTTCATGCAGAGAGAGCATGGTGTTCCACTTATAATACAACACACGCTCTTTCATAAATTTGACAGCAATTTCCTTCATCTCGTTGTTCGTAAAGTATTTCATAAAGCACCTCCAAAAATATAAAAGAAAGAGCCCATGTTTCCATAAGCTCTCTTCGGATAAAGCCAGTTTCTTGTCGTTTGCCGGTCTATCGTAAAATATCAGTCTTTCGACGGCCGGAAAATCTGTACGAACAGCCACATCACGAGTGCCACAGCGCACCCGATCAGGAATGTCGTAATGACCTGCCCGACCGAAATCGTATAGTTCCAAATTTTCTTGCCAATAGATTCGTTCATCATATGTTCTCCTTTGTTTCGGGCTTTATCCCATAATATAAGGAGAATTTTTCGCGTCAGGCGTTCGCAGCGAGATATGCGAGGCACTCTTCTTTTGACAAAAAGCACATCGAAAATGCACTATGGTTTCTGTTGTCTACCGCCCAATACCCGGATTCCGATTTGAACCAGTATAAGATTGCTGGGCCATGTTCGGGGTCTTTTGTGATTTCTATTGCACTTTCTTCTGCCATTTGCGGAAAAATAGGGTCTTTTAATAATTTTTTTCCGCAGAACGGACAGTATTTGATCTCCACGCTGCAAGCAGGAATACGGCTGGCAGCACAACCCCTAAAATTTTTATCCTTGGTGCCATAGTCAATTTTAGCCCGAATAATAGGAGTTCCCTCTTTCCTCCATGTTATCCAAAGTGCCATCGCAGCTTTCAGTCCTCCCGGAAGCTCCACGCCGCTGCTTCTGAGCATGGCACCTGCATCACAATACTTGCACATACAAACCGTCCTTTCTCAAATCAAGCTTCGGTCAAACACGGTCTCCCAGCGTTCTTTGCGCAAAGGCTTCATCCGCAGCGCCCACATGATCTGCCGGACCGTGACCGTTGGATACTCGCCATTTTGATTTCTTCTCTTGGCATGGTGGTCAAAATACTCCTTGAATCCTTCATGGAGGTATATCTTATCTGCTAGCCACGGGTCTATCGGCCCCCAATATGTAGTTTTACTTTTTTCATTAAACCGTTGCTGGATGACGCAGAGCCCCTTCCCATGCTCAAAATATAAAGTGCTCACACGATAGACCGGATGGTTGCATCGGTATACACTTCCGTAGTAGTTCGTCCATTCCTTTGGAACATCGTTGTGATACCTCATAAAAAAAATAAAGAGAGTCTGCAATTTTCATCACAGACCCTCCTCGGTTCCTCCTTTACTCTTTTTCTATAAAGCCTTTTCTCATCTCACGGACTCCTTCACCGATTGCTCTCGACAGCTGCGTCACACCGCCAGCCTCGCAGATCGACCAGTATACAGTCAAGCCAACCGTAAACACGCCGCCCACAGCTTTCATGCCGATCTTTGCCCACTCAAGCTTGCGCGATTTCGCCGTTTTCGCCTGATCGAGTTCGATTTCGTGTTCCTTCCGCACGAACTCGTCCTCTTTCAGCTGCTTTTCGGTTTCCTGCGCCTCATCCTTGAGCTGCATGTCGTACAGCTTCAACGCCATGTTTGCTGCTTTGTCGTACTCGTCCGTACCCGGCTTCATGTCTTTGAGACTTTCCAGCGATTTTTTCGCCGCGTCTTTCAGCAATTCTTTGTTTTCGTAGTTTTCCATTTTGATTCTCCTTTACAAAGTAAATTCGGAGTTTTCTCCATTAAGCACCCTGATTTTTTCGCGCGAGATCAAGTTTATTTACCCGCAGAACAACGTACTCCTCGCCCTCGAAATCTGTCACCTCCTCGTCGAGACTCAGCGAGAGATACGGCCAGTCGGGATCGTCCGGTTCACCGATGATAAGCTCCCCGACCGAATGATTGACATCTCCTATGTGACGGCAGAACATCATGCCGAGTGCAAAGCCGATTACCATTGCGAAAATAAGATAGACGAAATAGGTGTCCATACGTTTCTCCTTTATCAAAATATCATTGCGGGCGGTCCAGTGCGTGATGAAAAATAAAGAGCTGTAGATTTCTCCACAGCCCTTTACGGCTCAGATGTCGTTGCGAATCAAAAATAATTCTCCTCTGTTACAAGCCGCTCGCACCAGGCCACTTGCCCGGATCAAGTTTATCGCGTTCGTGTAAGATACCTGTGCTGTCGAGGCATTCGCATACTCGCCTGTACCAATGTACATAACTTTCTGGTTGCTCTCGATAAACACACGGATCTTGTCCATTGCGTTCACATAACCTCTGTCGTAAGTAGCCTTTACTCTCTTGTAATGCATCGTAAAAATCTCCTTTCGTTCTTCGGAAGACATCTTCTTCCATAAAAGAAGCAGAGTTTTTCGCGTCTAACTTAGAATAGGAAAAAAAGAAAAGAATGGGATTTGGACCCATGACCTCCGCAGTTAAGCGGCGCTCTACCATGCTGAGCTATCTTCTCCATAATATATCATGATTTTTTCGCGCCTGCACAAAAAAGAAAGAGCCGCAGATTTCTCCACGGCTCTTTCAATTTAATTATCAGTCACATCATGAGCTTTCTTTGTTATCTGTTCGTCGTAGCATTCTTCAGGAATTTTGACTGCCTCTGCTGCTGCCCTTCGCATTAAGTATTTCATAACAGCATTTTGCACTTCCAAAGCAGCCTCTATCATTGCTTGCCATACACGATCCATATCATTACTCATGTAAATCACCTCCATAAAGGAGCCTGAAATTTTCGCGTTACCCGCGTTCGATACTCAATACCCAGAAGAACTTCCGATACTGCTCGTAGTAGCTTTCGCGGCAGCAGGGGCAGCCCTGAATGCGCAGAATATCATAAGGTACGCATTCTGTAGCCCCTTTTAGAACGAAGGGCGCTACGGCCGGCTCTACCTCATCGAGACAGTGCTTCACGAGGTCAATACGCTTCGCAAAGAAGGCCCGCGCAATGCCCACCTGCTCCGTCGGATTCGAGACGCGGCTTCCTCTCATCGTGACGGTCTGCAGTTCTTCCGGCCTCGACTTCCATCCGTTCAGGAGTGCCATTGCTTCTTCCCACTCGGGATATTGGAGGCAGAAGTGCTTGAGCTCGTAGTAGCGATGCTTTGAGATATAGTAGGGATTCCGCTCAGAAAGTTCAACGTGTGCCATGCTTACCCCTCCACAAAAATCCAGTTTGCTCATAGAGTGCCTTGGGCGAAATATAAAAGTTGATACGCCCGAGTTTAGCGTTCATCTCTTTCACATCGGTCACAAGTTTTCCGTTTCGGGTAGCTTTTCCAATGGGCAGCCACCCCGCAATGATTCCCGCCCTCACCCATGAGGGGTCCCTTCCGTATACCCTGGCAGCGATGGAGACAGGCACTGACCCGGTCGGAAATATCAATTCATTCATACTGTGTTCTCCCTTCAAAAATATCTAAGGACAGCGTATCACGTCCTATTAGCATATTTTAGGGAAAGAACGGGGCAGTGCGTACTGTTTTTATTTTTCTTCACATAGGAGAGTTGACAAATGACATAGAATCGTTTAATCTAGAATAGAATTCAGAGCCAAAAAGGAGGTATTTTTCTTATGTTGACCACCTGTCCAGAGTGTGAATTGCAAATATCAAGCAAAGCGCTCGTCTGTCCACACTGTGGGTTCCCCTTGAAAAAAGATGCGCGGGTCTATCCTAGAAAAGCAAATAAACGCCGTAGACTGCCCAATGGATTTGGACAGATTTCTGAGATAAAGGGGCGTAATCTAAGAAAGCCCTTCAGAGTCCTTGTCACCGTAGACAAGACTTCGGAGGGCCGTCCTATCTGCAAGCCGCTTCAGCCGCAGTCTTATTTTGAAACCTACAATGAAGCCTATCTTGCGCTTGTGGAATACAACAAAAATCCATATAGTCTTGACAGCGACATCACAATGGATAAGCTTTATCAGATGTGGCTTGCCGACTATAAAACTCATGTCGGCGATAAGATGGTTGAGAAAACCGAATGCTGCTGGAGGTACCTTCGCAAGATCCACAACCTAAAACTTCAGCAGATGCGGGTGCCTCAGTTAAAGCTTGCCATTGATGAAGCCACAACATACAAGAGCGGAGATGAAATCGAACTTCCCCGCTCTGCGAAAGGCCGGATAAAGAGTCTGCTCAATCTCATGTATGACTACGCAGTTCAAAATGAGCTGGTCAATCAGAACTATGCCCGAGCATTCTCGCTTTCCAGAATCGACCAGGAAGAGACCTCTCGTGTTGATAAAAGTCACATCCCTTATACAGATGCAGAGGTCGCTCTCATTTGGAAGTCGTTGGAGAAATATCCATATCTAGACATCACGCTGATACAGTTCTACTCCGGATGGCGGCCTAATGAACTGCTAAGTATGCGAGTTACAGACATCGACCTGGATAATAAAACATTTCATGGAGGCTCCAAAACGATTTCCGGTAAAAACCGAGTCGTTCCGATCCACTCGAAAATTTTTCATTTCATAGAGCGATACTATAATGAAGCAGTTTCGTCCGGATGCAAATATATGTTTCCGTCCGACACCCAGCCCGGGAAGCCTTATACCTACGACCGCTATTATGCTCGATTCAATGAAGCCCGCGACGCTCTTGGGCTAAATAAAAATCATCGCCCACATGATGGCCGTGTCCAGTTCGCAACCATGGCCAAGAAGTCTGAGGTCGATCAGTATGCCTTGAAAAAAATACTTGGCCATTACATTGATGACATCACAGAGAAATACTACATCAAGCCCGATATGGACTGGCTTCGAACTGAAATCGAGAAGATCAAGTAATCAAATGAATCCGAATGTGGGAGTACGAGAAATTCATCATGTAGGTTTTTGGTGCAGGAATAATGCAGGAATAATATACGAGTTGTGTACATCTAAGCACTTCAAACCGCATCTAACCACATTCAAAACCAGCGTATCATCAAAAATTATTTGATACAGCGCTGTGTGTAAATTCTTCCAGCAGGTTCTTGAAACGCTCTTCGAAGTCGCCGCGGTACTTCGTACCAGCCACGAGGCTGGCCATGTCCAGCGCCAGCAGACGCCGCCCCTGGAGCATCCGGGGTACCTGCTTGTCGGCGATGCGCTGAGCAAGCCCTTCGGCCAGCGCGGTCTTGCCCACGCCCGGTTCCCCCACAAGACAGGGGTTGTTCTTCTGGCGGCGGCATAAGATCTCTACCATCCGGTCCAGCTCTTTTTCCCGGCAGAACACCGGGTCCAGCTCGCCGTCCGCCGCCCGGCGGGTCAGGTCGCGGCAGTATTTGTCGCTGGCCCGGCTGCCCCGCGGCAGCGACGACGCCGAGCGCGGCTGGATCGGCAGGATGAACTGCCCTGAAAGCTGGCGGCACTCCCGCACTGCCTCGGTGAGCTGGACACCCATGGATGCCAGCATAACGCCCGCAGCGCAGTCGGTGTCTTCCAGCATGGCGCAGAGCAGATGCTCCGGCTCGGCCCGGCTCAGGTGGGCGTTCTGCGCTCCGATGATGGCGTAGTCCATCGCCCGGCGCAGGTCCGCCGCCATATCGCCCCGGGCAAGCCTTGTGACCGAACCATCCCGCCCGGCGGACAGCTGACGCCGCACTTCCAGCTCCGAGATGTTCTTCCCGGCCAGAAAACGGGCCGCCGGGCCGCCGTCCGCCTGCAGCATCGCCCACAGCAGGTGGCCGGTGTCTGCCTTTTTGCAGCCCAGCCCTCCGGCCAGCTCCACCGCCTTATCCAGCAGCTGCCCCGCCTCCCGGGAGAAGCCCTTATACCGTCCTTTGCCGAATGCGTCCCAAATGCTCATTTGCGTGGCTCCTATCTTCCGTGTTGCCTTGTTGCATCAAGAAACAGTATAGCCCTGGCAGGCGAGAAAAAATCAGAGCTTTGT